>NZ_JBEXGE010000010.1:0-220064 GCF_040607155.1 Micromonospora sp. NPDC005324
CCCGGAGCCCGGAGCCCGGAGCCCGGAGCCCGGAGCCCGGAGCCCGGAGCCCGGAGCCCGGAGCCCGGAGCCCGGAGCCCGGAGCCCGGAGCCCGGAGCCCGAAGTCGCGAGAAAGCAAGACCGCCGTACCCCCGAGGAGAGCGGGATACGGCGGTCGGTGCGGCGGACCTCAGGAACCGGGGGTGTTGTTGGCTCCCTTGGCGGTGGCCGCGAGGTAGTCGCGGTTGAGCCGGCCGATGGTGTTCAGCGGGATGCCCTTCGGGCAGGCCGGGGTGCACTCGCCGGCGTTGGTGCAGCCGCCGAAGCCGGCCTCGTCGTGCGCGTCGACCATGCCGATCACCCGGGTGTAGCGCTCGGGCTGGCCCTGGGGCAGCAGCGAGAGCTGGGTGAGCTTGGCGGCGGTGAAGAGCATGCCGGAGCCGTTCGGGCAGGCTGCCACGCAGGCGCCGCAGCCGATGCAGGCCGCGGACTCGAAGGCGGCGTCGGCGTTGGCCTTGGCCACCGGGGTGGAGTGGGCCTCGGGCGCGCTGCCGGTCGGCGCGGTGACATAACCGCCGGCCGCGATGATCTTGTCGAAGGCGCTCCGGTTGACGACCAGGTCCTTGACGACCGGGAAGGCGCTGGCCCGCCACGGCTCGATGTCGATCGTCTCGCCGTCCTTGAACTGCCGCATGTGCAGCTGGCACGCGGTGGTGCCGCGCTGCGGCCCGTGCGCGTCGCCGTTGATCATCAGGCCGCACATGCCGCAGATGCCCTCGCGGCAGTCGTGGTCGAACGCCACCGGGTCCTCGCCAGCGAGGATCAGCCGCTCGTTGAGCACGTCGAGCATCTCCAGGAACGACATGTCCGGGGACACGTCGTCGACCGGATAGGTCACCATCCGACCCTTGTCCTCAGGGCCCCTCTGGCGCCAGATGCGCAGGGTCAGGTTCACTTGTAGCTCCGAGACGTGGGGTGGACGTATTCGAACTTCAGGTCTTCCTTGTGCAGCACCGAGGGCTCGCCGTCAGTGGTGAACTCCCAGGCCGCCACGTACGCGAACCGGTCGTCGTCGCGCTGCGCCTCACCGTCGGGGGTCTGGTGCTCGGCCCGGAAGTGGCCGCCGCAGGACTCCTCGCGGTGCAGGGCGTCGATGCACATCAGCTCGGCCAGCTCGAAGAAGTCGGCCACCCGGCCGGCCTTCTCCAGCGACTGGTTGAGTTCCTCGCCGGTGCCGGACACCTTGACCCGCTGCCAGAACTGCTCGCGCAGGGTACGGATCTCGTCGATCGCCTTGCGCAGCCCGGCCTCGCTGCGCTCCATGCCGCAGTGTTCCCACATGATCTGGCCCAGTTCCCGGTGGAACGAGTCCACGGTCCGGTCGCCGTCGACAGCGAGCAGCCGCTGGACGCGGTCCTCGACGTCGGTGCGCGCCTCGACGGCCGCCGGGTGGCTGGCGTCGACCTTCTCCAGCGGACCGGAGGCCAGGTAGTTGGCGATGGTGGTGGGCAGCACGAAGTAGCCGTCGGCGAGGCCCTGCATCAGCGCCGAGGCGCCGAGCCGGTTCGCGCCGTGGTCGGAGAAGTTCG
Organism: Micromonospora sp. NPDC005324; assembly: GCF_040607155.1. Lineage (NCBI taxonomy): Bacteria > Bacillati > Actinomycetota > Actinomycetes > Micromonosporales > Micromonosporaceae > Micromonospora > Micromonospora sp. NPDC005324. The sequence continues at coordinate 1,570 of NZ_JBEXGE010000010.1, forward strand.
CCTCGCCGATCACGAACAGGCCGGGGATGTTCGACTGGAGGTCGTAGTCGACCCACAGGCCGCCCATCGTGTAGTGCACGGCGGGGTAGATGCGCATCGGCACCTCGTACGGGTCCTCGCCGGTGATCCGCTCGTACATCTCGAAGAGGTTGCCGTACTTGGCCTCGATGGCCTTGCGGCCCAGCCGGCCGATCGCGTCGGCGAAGTCGAGGTAGACGCCGAGCTTCGTGGGCCCGACGCCCCGACCCTCGTCGCACACGTTCTTCGCGGCGCGGGAGGCGATGTCGCGGGGGACCAGGTTGCCGAAGGAGGGGTAGATCCGCTCCAGGTAGTAGTCCCGCTCGTCCTCTCCGATGTCCTTCGGGCTGCGGTCGTCACCCTTGGTCTTCGGCACCCAGACCCGGCCGTCGTTGCGCAGCGACTCGCTCATCAGGGTCAGCTTCGACTGGTGGTCGCCGGAGACCGGGATGCAGGTCGGGTGGATCTGCGTGTAGCACGGGTTGGCGAAGTACGCGCCCTTGCGGTGCGCGCGCCAGGTGGCGGTGACGTTGCAGCCCTTGGCGTTGGTGGAGAGGTAGAAGACGTTGCCGTAGCCGCCGGAGGCGAGCACCACGGCGTCGGCCATCTCGGTGCTGATCTCGCCGGTGACCATGTCCCGGACCACGATGCCGCGTGCCTTGCCGTCGACGAGGACCAGCTCCAGCATCTCGTGCCGGGTGTTCATCTCCACGGTGCCCAGGCCGATCTGCCGTTCCAGGGCCTGGTACGCGCCGAGCAGCAGCTGCTGGCCCGTCTGGCCCCGGGCGTAGAAGGTGCGCTGCACCTGGGCGCCACCGAAGGAGCGGGTGTCCAGCAGGCCGCCGTACTCGCGGGCGAACGGCACCCCCTGGGCGACGCACTGGTCGATGATGTTGACCGACACCTCGGCGAGCCGGTGCACGTTCGACTCCCGGGAGCGGAAGTCGCCGCCCTTGACGGTGTCGTAGAAGAGCCGGTGCACGGAGTCGCCGTCGTTGCGGTAGTTCTTCGCCGCGTTGATGCCGCCCTGTGCCGCGATGGAGTGCGCCCGGCGCGGGCTGTCCTGGTAGCAGTAGGACTTGACGTGGTAGCCCTGCTCGGCCAGGGTCGCGGCGGCGGAGCCGCCGGCCAGGCCGGTGCCGACCACGATCACCGTCATCTTGCGGCGGTTGGCGGGGTTGACCAGCTTGGCCTCGAAGCGCCGGGTCTCCCAACGCTTCTCGACCGGGCCGGCGGGAGCCAAGGTGTCGGCGATCGGGTCGCCCTCGGTGAAGAGTTCCATGTCAGGACACCAATCCGGTGAGTACGGCGAACGGGACCACCAGGTACCCGGCGCAGAGCACCACGGCGAAGATCAGAGCCGCGGTACGCGCCCTGCGCTCGCCGCGCGGCGTCTGCTGGCCGAGGCTGCGGAACGCGCTGAACGCGCCGTGACGCAGGTGGAAGCCCACCGCGAGGATGGCGAGGGTGTAGAAGAGCGTGACGTACCAGCGCTCGGGCGCGAAGTCGGCGACGACGTTGCCGTACGGCTTGCTCTCGTCGCCGACCGGGTTCAGCGTGCCGGTGGTCAGGTCCAGCAGGTGGTAGATCACGAAGAGCAGGATGATCACTCCACCCCAGCGCATCGTGCGGGCCGCGTAGCTGCCGTTGACCTTCTTGCGGTGGGCGTACTTGACCGGGCGGGCGGCACGGGCGCGCCGGGCCAGCACCGTGGCGGCCACGATGTGGGCGACGACCGCCACGACCAGCACGGTGCGCAGGATCCACAGGAACCAGACGCCGGGCAGCAGTGGCTTGCCGATGTCGCGCAGCCAGTGCGCGTAGTGGTCGAACGAGGTCTCCCCCGTGAACACCTTCAGGTTGCCGAGCATGTGGGCGATGAGGAACAGCGCCAGCACGATGCCCGTCACCGCCATGACGGCCTTGAGGCCGACGTTCGAGCGGATGGGCGACCGAGTCTTCGTGATTACCACAGGACCGACGCTAGGAGCACTTCGACCAGTCGTCCAATGCATCAAACTCGCAGTGTTGATAGCCGTAAGCTATTTAGATGCAGCTCCATCAGCTCAGGTACTTCGTCGCGGTGGCCGAAGTACGACATTTCACCCAAGCCGCCGACATCGTGGGCATCACTCAGCCCTCTCTCAGTAAGCAAATTCACGCTCTGGAGGCCGACCTCGGAGCACCGTTGTTCGAGCGGCTAAGGGGCAACATCGCGCTCACCGCGGCGGGTGAGGTGCTGCTGCCGTTGGCCACCCGCATCCTCGCCGACGTGGAGACCGCGACCCGGGAGGTCCAGGAGTTGGTCGGGCTGCGCCGGGGCCGGGTCCGGCTCGGGGCCACCCCCAGCCTGGCCACCTCGCTCGCCCCGCCGGTGCTGCGCCGGTTCCGCGACGCGCACCCCACCATCGACCTGCGCGTCGAAGAGGGCGGCTCCCAGGACCTGGTCCGCGACCTTCTGCGCGGCGACCTCGACCTGGCCCTGATCATCATGCCGGCGCAGGGGGCCGACCCGGGGCTGCGGGTCGACCCGATCCTGCGGGAGAGCCTGGTGGTGGCCTCGGTGGGGGAGGTGACGACCGCGTCGACGACCGGTGAGCTGCGCATCACCGACCTGCGGGACCAGCCGATGGTGATGTTCCGGGAGGGGTACGACCTACGCGACGCGACCATCCAGGCGTGTCGGGAGGCGGGCTTCGAACCCACCTTCGCTGTGGACGGCGGCGAGATGGACGCGGTGCTCAGCTTCGTCGAGGCGGGGCTCGGCATCGCGCTCGTGCCCGGCATCGTGCTGGCCCGCCGGCCGGGCGTACGGATCACCCCGCTCGCCCCGCCCGGGGTGCGGCGGACCATCGCGGTGGCCCGTCGGCGTGACGTCGTACCCACCCACGCCGGTCGGGAGCTCCGGCGCATCCTGCTCGACTACATCCAGGCGGCGATCGACCTCGGCGAACTGCCCCCCGGCGTCGAGCCACTGACCTGACCCGGCCTGGGCCGCCGCCGCTGAGCCCGGCAGCGGCCCGGCCGCCGGGCTCAGCGGCCCTCGACGTCGTCCATCGCCCGATAGATCCGCTGCTCGGAGACGGGGTACGGGGTGCCCAGCGCCTGGGCGAAGACGTTCACCCGCAACTCCTCGATCATCCAGCGGATCTGCCGGACGGCCGTCTCCTGACGGCGGGCCGGCGCCAGGTTGGCGAGCAGGTCGGCGTACTCCTTCTGCACCACGGCGATCCGGTCCTGCTGCTGGCGGTCCCGCTGCGGGTTGCCGCCCAGCCGCTCCAGTCGACGCTCGATGGCGGTGAGGTAGCGCAGCAGGTCGGGCAGGCGCGCGTACCCGGTCTCGGTGATGAAACCGGCGTGCACCAGCCCGGCGAGCTGGCTGCGGATGTCGGCCAGCGCCGCCACCACGGCGAGGTTGCGGGTCGCGCCGAGCCGCTGCTCGACGGCGTACGCGGAGGCGAGGACCTTGCGGACCCGGTCCATCACCTCGACGACGGTGTCGACCAGGTCGGCGCGGACCTTCTCGCGCAGGGCCGCGAAGCCGTCGGCGTCCCACGCCGGCCCGCCGGCCACACCGATCAGCCGGTCGATGGCGGCGCCCGCCGCGTCCTCGATCAGCTCCTGTACGCCGCCGTGCGGGTTGCGGCTCAACGCCAGCTTCGCCTCGTTGTCGAGCCGCCCCTGGAGGAACCGCGCCGGGGACGGCACTGTGAGCCGCAGCAGCCGGCGGGTGCCGGCCCAGTGCGCCGCCTCCGCCTCGGCGGGGGAGTCGAACACCTTCACACCGACCGTGGCGCCCTCGTCGACCAGTGCCGGGTACGCGGTGACCGCGTAACCGGCGCGGACCTGCTCGATGGTGCGAGGGAGCGTGCCGATGCTCCACTCGCGCAGCCCGGTGCGGGCCACCTCCGGTGCGGCGGCCGCCACCACCTGACGTACCTCCTGGCGGAGTTGGCGTTGCAGGGCCGGCAGGTCCTTGCCCTCGGCGACCGGTTTCTCGTCGTCGCCGAGGACCCGGAAGGTCACCCGCAGGTGCGCCGGAAGCTTGCCCGGCTCCCAGGCGTCGCGAGGCACTGTCACCCCGGTCATCCGGCGCAGTTGCCGGGTGAGCGCGTCCAGCAGCGACTCCTCGCCCGGAGTGATCGCCGCCAGAGCGGCCCGGGCGTAGTCCGGCACCGGGACGAAGTTGCGGCGGATCGCCTTGGGCAGCGAGCGGATCAGCGCGATCACCGTCTCCTCGCGCAGCCCCGGCACCTGCCAGTCGAAGGTCTCCGCCGGCACCTGGTTGAGCAGCGGCAGCGGGATGTCCACTGTGACGCCGTCGTCCGGCGTGCCCGGCTCGAACCGGTAGGTCAGCGGCAGGCTCACGCCGTCGGCCTGCCACTCGTCCGGGTAGTCGTCCTCGTCCACCCCCGGTCGGCCGTCGTTGATCAGCAGGTCGCGGGTGAAGGTGAGCAGGTCGGGTTGCTCACGGCGGGTGTTCTTCCACCAGCTGTCGAAGTGCCGGCCGGAGGACACGTCGGCCGGGATGCGCTGGTCGTAGAAGCCGAAGATGGTCTCGTCGTCGACCAGGATGTCCCGGCGTCGGGCCCGGCTCTCCAGCTCCTCGATCTCGGCGAGCAACCGCTTGTTGTCCGCCCAGAACTGGTGATGGGTCTGCCAGTCGCCCTCGACGAGGGCGTGCCGGATGAACAGCTCCCGGCTCAGCGTCGGGTCGATCCGCCCGAAGTTGACTGTGCGGGAGCTGACCAGCGGGACGCCGTACAGGGTGACCTTCTCGTAGGCCATCACCGCGGCCTGCTTCTTCTCCCAGTGCGGCTCGCTGTAGCTGCGCTTGACCAGGTGCTGCGCGAGCGGTTCGACCCACTCCGGCTCGACCCGGCCGGCGATGCGCCCCCACAGCCGGGAGGTCTCCACCAGCTCGGCGGCCATCACCCAACGCGGCGGCTTCTTGAACAACGCCGACCCGGGGAAGAGCGCGAACTTCGCGCCCCGCGCCCCCAGGTACTCGTGTTTCTGAGCGTCCTTCAGCCCGATGTGCGACAACAGGCCGGGCAGCAGCGACTGGTGCACCTTCGAGGTGTCGATCTCCTCCGGAAGGTCCGCGCCACCCCGACGGCCCGGGCCGGCGTCCGCGTCGTCCGAGCTGTCGCGCGCCGGCCGCCCACCACGCCGGTCGCCGTCGGCCGGGGTACGCAGCACCTGGCGCAGCTGGCTGACGATGTCCTGCCACTCGCGGATCCGCAGGTAGTTCAGGTACTCCGCCTTGCACATCCGGCGAAACGCGCTGGAGGAGAGTTCCCGCTGCTGCTCACGCAGGTAGCGCCACAGATTGAGGTAGGCGACGAAGTCCGACTCCTTGTCGGCGAACCGGGCGTGCGCCTGGTCCGCCTGGGCCTGCTTCTCGGCCGGCCGCTCCCGTGGGTCCTGAATGGAGAGCGCGGCGGCGATCACCAGCACCTCGGTGGCGGCGCCGTTGCGTTCGCCCTCGACCACCATCCGGGCCAGGCGCGGGTCGACAGGCAACTGGGCCAGCCGCCGGCCGAGCGCGGTGAGCCGCTTCGCCGGGTCGGCCTCGGTCGGGTCCAACGCGCCCAGCTCGTGCAGCAGGTTGACGCCGTCGGTGATGTTGCGCTTGTCCGGTGGGTCGATGAACGGGAACGCGGCGAGGTCGCCGAGCCCGATCGCCGTCATCTGGAGGATGACCGACGCCAGGTTGGTGCGCAGGATCTCCGGGTCGGTGAACTCGGGCCGGGATCCGAAGTCCTGCTCGTCGTAGAGGCGGATGCAGATGCCGTCCGAGGTGCGGCCACACCGGCCCTTACGCTGGTTGGCCGAGGCCTGGGAGACCGGCTCGATCGGCAGCCGCTGCACCTTGAGCCGGCTGGAGTAGCGGGAGATGCGGGCGGTCCCCGGGTCCACCACGTACTTGATGCCGGGCACTGTCAGCGAGGTCTCCGCGACATTGGTGGCGAGCACCACCCGGCGCGAGGAGTGCGCGGCGAAGACCCGGTGCTGCTCGGCCGAGGGGAGCCGCGCGTACAGCGGCAGGATCTCGGTGCCGAGCAGCGTTCGCTTCGTCTGCACCAGCTTGCCCAGCGCGTCGGCGGTGTCCCGGATCTCCCGCTCGCCGCTGAGGAAGACCAGGATGTCCCCGGGCCCCTCGGCGGCCAGCTCCTCGACGGCGTCACCGATCGCCTGGATCTGGTCGCGGACGTTCTCCTCGTCGCCGTCCTCCTCGCCCTCGGCGAGCTCGACAAGGGGCCGGTAGCGCACCTCCACCGGGTAGGTACGCCCCGAGACCTCGACCACCGGCGCTGGCACGCCGTCGGGCTCGTCGGCAGTGGGTGGCCCGGCGAAGTGCCGGGCGAACCGGTCGGTCTCGATGGTCGCCGAGGTGATGATCACCTTGAGGTCGGGTCGTCGGGGCAGCAGCTCCCGCAGGTACCCGAGGATGAAGTCGATGTTGAGGCTGCGCTCGTGCGCCTCGTCGATGATCAGAGTGTCGTACTGGCGCAGCATCCGGTCGGTCTGCAACTCGGCCAGCAGGATGCCGTCGGTCATCAGCTTCACCAGGCTGCGCTCGCTGACCTGGTCGGTGAAGCGCACCTTGTAGCCGACCACGTCGCCCAACTCGGTGCCCAGCTCGTCGGCGATCCGGTCGGCCACCGTCCGGGCGGCCAACCGCCGGGGCTGGGTGTGCCCGATCAGGCCGTGCACCCCGCGCCCCAACTCCAGACAGATCTTGGGGATCTGGGTGGTCTTGCCGGAGCCGGTCTCGCCCGCCACGATCACCACCTGGTGATCGCGGATCGCGGCGGCGATGTCGTCCTTGCGTTCACTGACCGGCAGACCCGCCGGGTACGTGATCACGGGCACCGCCGCCTGGCGGGCGGCGAGCCGCTGCTCGGCCCGGACCAGGTCGGCGGTGATCTCGGTCAGCGCCGCCTCCCGACGCTGCGGGTCGCGCAGCTTGCGGGCACCGTCCAGTCGCCGCTGGAGCCGGCGCTGGTCGCGGAACATCAGAGGTGTGAGGCGGCGGTGCAGCTCGCGAACGGGGTCGGACGCGACGGAGGCGGTTGGATTCTGCATGTCGTGCCCAAGGATAGGCAGCCCGGCGGCGCACCGCCCCTGGGTTACCGAGCGGCCGGCTCTGCGAAGGCCACCTCCAGTCCCTCGACGGCCACGAGTGGGCCCTAGAGTTGGCGGCCGACGTCGAGCGCTGGGGGAGCCGGATGGAGATGCGCGACACCGACCGTGCGTTGGTGCAGGCCGCGACGGCGGTCTCCAAGCTGCGCTGCCGCAGCCAGCACCACACTGTCGCGTCGGCGGCCCGGACGGCGGACGGGCGGGTCTTCACCGGCGTGAACGTCCAGCACGCCACCGGAGGGGCCTGCGCCGAGTTGGTCGTGATCGGCACGGCCGCCACCCAGGGTGTCACAGCCCTGGAGACGATCGTCACTGTCGCCGACCGTGGGCGCGAGGTCGTCGCGCCCTGTGACAGGTGCCGGCAGGTGCTGCGGGAGCACGTCCCGGAACTGCGGGTGATCGTCGGCCCGATGGACGCCCTGCGGGTGGTCCCGCTCGGTGAGTTGCCGGCGGAGACCGGCAGCGGCTCGGCCGGCTGACCGGGCCCGGCGTCAGTCCCCGGAGGCCGCCTCCAGCATCGACTGCGGCACCGGCACGCTCTCGAACCGCAGGTTGCCCTCCGGGAGCAGCCACGACGTGACTCGCGCCACCAGGCGACCGGCCCGCACGGCGGGGTCGTTGGCGAAGAGCGCGCGTGCCTCGTCCGGGGCGATGGACAGCACCACGAAGCCCCGCAGCTGCTCGTCGTCGGGATGCAGGAACGGCCCGGCCGCGAGCACCAGCCCCTGCTGCACGAGGCCCGCCTGGTGGGCCAGGTGCGCCTCCCGCAACCGGTCGATCGCGTCCTGCGGCAGCTCCGGCGGATCCGACGGCCGGGTCAGCAGGACGACCGTGTGCTGGTCGAATCGCATGCTCACACCCTATGACGTGAATGTCCCTCTTCTGGGTGTCATCCGCCATCCGACCGTCGTGGGACAGTCCGCGAATCCCATTCTCGTATCGAGGTTCGCAGCGATTGGGAGGTGCGGCATGGTCACCAGACGTCGGCTGCTCGCGGCCAGTGCCACCGGCGGCGCGGCGGCCCTGATCCCGGTGGGCTGGGCGGCATCGGGCCGGGCGCTCGCCGCGGCACCGCCGCTGGACGCCCGTGAGATCCCGAAGTACGTCACGTCGCTGCGGATCCCCCCGGCCATGCCGACGGTTGCCACCGACCCCGAGCGCGACACGTACGAGATCGCGGTGCGACAATTCCGCCAGCAGATCCTGCCTCCATCGTGGCCGCGCACCACAGTGTGGGGTTACGGCTCCACCGCGCACCCCGGCAGCTTCGGCTACCCGGCGCCCACCATCATGGCGCGGGTGGGCCGCCCGGTACGGGTGACCTGGATCAATCAACTCGTCGACGACCGGGGCGATCACCTGCCGCACCTGCTGCCGGTGGACCCCACTCTGCACTGGGCCAACCCGGCCGGTGGCATCGAGCAGCGGGACCGCCATGGGCAGTGGGACGGCAGCCCGCAGGGGTATCGCGGGCCGGTGCCCCAGGTGGTGCATCTGCACGGTGCGCACAGCTCCCAGGAGAGCGACGGACACTCCGAGGCGTGGTACCTGCCGGTGGCCCGCGACCTGCCGCCCGACTTCGCCGTGTCCGGCAGCGCGTACCGCGAGTTCCGGGCCCGCTTCGCCGAGCGGTTCGGCCTGCGCTGGGCGCCGGGCTCGGCCACCTTCGAGTACGCGAACGACCAGCGGCCCTGCACCCTCTGGTACCACGACCACACGCTCGGGCTGACCCGGGAGAACGTCTACGCCGGGCCCGCCGGGTTCTACCTGCTCGGTGGGGACGAGCTGCCGGAGGGAGTGCTGCCCGGCCCGGCGCCGACTCGCGACGAACCGCCGAACGCCTCGTACCACGACGTTCCGCTGATGATCCAGGACCGCAGCTTCACCGCCGACGGTGAGCTGCGCTACCCAACGAGGTACTCCGGCGGCGGCGACGGGCCACCGACCTGGGTGCCGGGGTTCTCCGGCTCCACAATCGTGGTCAACGGCCGCACCTGGCCCACGTTGACGGTCCAGCGTCGGCGATACCGGTTCCGGTTGCTCAACGGCTGCAACAGCCGGTTCCTGCTGCTCAGCGTGGTCGCGAACGCCACGGCGCGACCGGCCCGGCCGGTGCTACCGGTCTGGCAGATCGGCAGCGACGGCGGTTTCCTGCCCGAGCCGGTGCCGCACGAGCGGGTGACCCTCGGCCCGGCCCAACGGGTCGACGCGATCGTCGACTTCACTGACGTTCCGGTCGGCACCGAGCTGCACCTCGTCAACGAAGGGCCGGACGGGATGTACGGCGGCGGTCGGCCCGGGGTGGACTTCGAACCCGCCGACCCGCACACCACTGGACAGGTGCTGCGCTTCGTGGTCACCGACGTGGCCGGCGCGGACCCGAGCGTCCCACCGGAGCAGCTACGGCTGCCGTCACACCCGCGGCTCGGCCCGGCCCAGCGGGTACGCCGGTTGTCGCTCAACGAGCGGATGCCCGACGGGTCGATGATCATGCTGCTGGGCGTCCTCGACGAGCGCGGCCGGGGTCTGCCGTTTCGCTGGAGCGACCCGGTGACCGAGCAGCCCACCCTCGGCGACACCGAAGTGTGGGAGGTGCGCAACTTCACCCGGCACGTGCATCCGGTCCACCTGCACCAGGTCCAGTTCGAGCTGCTCGGTCGGGGGCACTCGGGCCGGTCGCTGCCAGGCCCTGGAGACCGCGGGTGGCTGGACACGGTGCTCGCGTACCCGTGGGAGGTGACCCGGATCAAGGCGCACTTCGACCTACCTGGTCGGTACGCCTGGCACTGCCACCTGCTGGAGCACGAGGACAACGAGATGATGCGGCCGCTGAACGTCCTACCGCGCGGTGGCGCGGCGGCCGGGGGCGGTGGCTCGCCGGGCGGGGCGGTGGAACCCGGGACGGCATCGACCGACGCCGGTTAGGCGCCTTTCCGCAGGTCGGCTAAGGTTAGGCGAACCTAAGCCCGATTGTGCAGGAGATTCGTGACCGCCCTCGCCAGCCGGCCGACCCGGAGTCGGGCCAGCACTCGCACCGGGCGTCGGGTGACCGTCACCGTCGGGGCCGCGCTGGTGCTGCTGCTCACCGTGCTGGCCAGCTTCGCGCTCGGCAGCCGACAACTCGGCGTCGACCAGGTCTGGCACGCGCTCGTCGCGCCGGACGGCGGCGACGCCAGCACCATCGTCCGCGAGCTGCGGATGCCCCGGACCGCCCTCGGCCTCGCTGTCGGGCTCGCGCTCGCCGTGGCCGGGGTGCTGTTCCAGGCGCTCACCCGCAACCCCCTCGCCGAGCCGCGCATCCTCGGCATCAGCGCGGGCGCGTCGTTCGGGGTGGTGCTCGCGATCTCCGTCTTCGGCGTCGGCACGCTCGCCGGGTACGTCTGGTTCGGCATCGCCGGAGCCCTGATCGCCGGGCTGCTGGTCTTCGCCATCGCCACCCGCGCCCGCGAGGGCGCCAGCCCGGTCACCCTCGCGCTGGTCGGCGCGGCGCTCGACGCCAGCCTTGCCTCCGGGGTGTACGCGCTGCTCAGCATCGACGCCCGCACCTTCGAGGAGTACCGCTTCTGGGTGGTCGGCGGGCTGGCCGGCCGGGACCTGACGGTCGCCGCGCAGGTGCTGCCGTTCGTCCTCGCCGGGTTGGTGCTGGCCGTCCTGGTGGCCCGAGGTCTGGACGCGTTGGCCCTCGGCGACGACGTGGCCCGTGGCCTCGGCCACCGGATCGGCCTGGTCCGCCTCGGCGGTGGCCTCGCCGCCGTGCTGTTGACCGGCGCCGCGGTGGCCGCCGCCGGACCTGTCGCGTTCGTCGGGTTGGCCGTTCCGCACCTGGCGCGCGCCCTGGTCGGCGCGGACCACCGCTGGACCCTCGCCGTCTCCGCCCTGCTCGGGCCGGCGCTGCTGCTCGCCGCCGACATCGTCGGTCGGCTCGTCGCCCCGCCCGGCGAGATCCCGGCCGGGATCGTCACCGCGCTGATCGGCGCGCCACTGCTGGCCGTGCTGGTCCGCCGCGCCCGGGTGGTGACCGCGTGACCACGACCCGGCACCCAGGCGCGCCTGGCGCCGATGCGGCTCGGCTGCCAGGGCGGTCGCTGCTGCGGATCGGCCCGGTCAGCCTGCTGATCCGCCGTCGCGCGGTACTGGTGGCCGCCGCGCTGACCGTCCTGCTCCTGCTGGCCGTCGTGCTCAGCCTCTCGCTGGGCACCCCGTACGTCGCCCCGGCCGACGTGCTGCGCGCCCTCTCCGGCACTGGCACCCCGTACGACCTCGTGGTCTTTGATCTTCGGCTGCCGCGGGTCGTGCTGGCGGCCGTGGCCGGCGCCGCCTTCGGCGTGGCCGGCACGCTGATCCAGAGCGTGGCCCGCAACCCACTCGCCAGCCCGGACGTCATCGGCATCACCCAGGGCGCCGGCCTCGCCGCGACAGTGGCACTGACCAGCGGAATGGCCGCGGTGCTGGTGGCACCCACCGCGCTGGTGGGCGGGCTGCTCGCGGCGGTCCTGCTGTTCGCCCTCGGCGCTCGGCACGGGCTGGCCGCGCAGCGGTTCGTGCTCGCCGGGGTGGCTGTCGCGTTCGGCTTCCGGGCGCTCACCGAGGTGGTCATGCTCACCGCCGACCCGATCGACGGGCTACGCGCGCAGATCTGGCTGATCGGCACCCTGGCCGGCAAGGGCTGGACCGAGGCCGTCTGGATCGCCGGCACACTGCTGGTGCTGCTGCCGGTGCTGGCCTGGGCCGGCTGGGCGCTGAACAGCACCGCCCTCGACGACGACACCGCCCGGGGCGTCGGGCTGCGCCCGGTGGCCCGCCGGATCGGCCTCGCCGGCACCGGCGTACTCGTCGCCGCCATGGTCACCGCGCAGGTCGGCGCCGTCGACTTCGTGGCGCTGGTCGCCCCGCAGGTGGCCCGACGACTGGTACGCGCCGAACGACCCCCGCTGGTCTGCGCGGCGCTGCTCGGCGCCCTCCTGCTGGTGCTGGCCGACCTGGCCGGCCGGCGGCTGTTCGCACCCACCCAACTACCCGCCGGTGTGCTGACCGCAGCGATCGGCGGCCCGTACCTGATCTTCCTGCTGCTGCGCGGCCGGCGGCGGTCGTCGTGACGCCACAAGGAGTCGTGTGATGCTCTCCACCCGCGACCTGGTCGCCGGCTACGACGAGCGGACAGTGCTCGACGGGCTCGACCTCGACCTGCCCACCGACGCGTTCACAGTGATCGTCGGACCCAACGCGTGCGGCAAGTCCACCCTGCTGCGCACGATGGCCCGGCTACTCACTCCCCGCCGAGGCACTGTGCTGCTGGACGGCACCGCCATCCGCGACCTGCCGACCCGGGAGGTGGCCCGCCGCCTCGGCGTCCTGCCGCAGAGCCCGCTGGTGCCCGAGGGCGTCACGGTGGCGGACCTGGTCGGGCGCGGCCGGCAGCCCTACCAGCGGTGGTGGCGGCAGTGGTCGTCGGAGGACGGCGCGGCGGTGGACCAGGCGATGGCCCTCGCCGACGTCACCGACCTGGCCGACCGACCGGTGGACAGCCTCTCCGGCGGTCAACGGCAACGAGTGTGGATCGCCATGACACTCGCCCAGGACACCGACGCCCTGCTGCTGGACGAGCCGACCACCTTCCTCGACCTGGCCCACCAGGTGGAGGTGCTGGACCTCCTGCACCGGCTGCGCTCCGAGCGGGGCCGCACAGTGGTCGCCGTGCTGCACGACCTGAACCAGGCCGCCCGGTACGCCGACCACCTGGTCGCCATGCGCGCCGGCGCCGTGGTCGCCGCCGGACCACCCCGGGAGATCCTCACCGCCGACCTGGTCCGCGACGTCTTCGGGCTGGCCTGCGTGGTGGTGCCCTGCCCGGTGACCGGCGCACCGCTGGTGGTGCCCGCGTACACCGGCGGCAACGCTCCGGCTCCCGGTGCCGCGTCGGGTGGCCCGGTCGCCGCGCCGGGTGGCCCGGTCGATGCGGCCGCTGGGGCGGAAGACACCGATTCGTCGACGGCGTCCGTACCGGACGCCCGACCCTCCACCGGCGACGCGGCCAACCCGCTCGCCGGCTCGCACCCCTCGAAAGGACTCTGATGCGTCGTCTCGTCGCAGCTCTCGCCGCGGCCGTCGCCCTCGGTGCCGGCCTCACCGCCTGCGGTAAGAGCGACCCGGTCGCCGGCTCCACCACCGGGGAGACCCGGGAGATCACCCACGCCATGGGCACCACCAAGGTCCCGGCCGAGCCCAAGCGCGTCGTCGTGCTCGACACCGACAAGATCGACACGGCGCTGTCGCTGGGCATCACACCCGTCGGCGCGGCCACCGCCGGTGAGGCGAAGAGCTGGCCCACCTACTTCGGCGCGGACAAGCTCGCCGGCATCAAGGAGGTCGGGGTGCTCACCGAGCCCGACCTGGAGGCGATCAACGCGCTGAAGCCGGACCTCATCCTCGGCAGCAAATTCCGCCAGGAGAAGTTCTACGACGAGCTGGCCGCCATCGCACCGACCGTGTTCACCGACAAGGTGGGCATCACCTGGAAGGACAACCTGCTCGTCGACGGCAGGGCGCTCGGCCGCGAGCAGCAGGCCAAGGATGTGCTCGCCACGTACGAGAAGCGGGCCAAGGACTTCGGCGCGACGCTCGGCGACGCCGCCGCGCGCAAGGTCTCCATCGTGCGGTTCCTGCCCGGCAACATCCGGGTGTACGGCCCGGACTCGTTCTCCGGCATCGTCATCGGCGACACCGGCCTGGGCCGCCCCGAGCGGCAGCTGCTCGCCAACAAGGAGGACAAGCGCTTCGACCTGGTCAGCCCCGAGCGGATCAACGAGGTCGACGGTGACGTCATCTTCGTGACCGCGTACGGCGACAAGGCCGCCGCCGAGCAGACCAAGGTCGCCGGCGGGACGCTGTGGAAGGGCCTCGGTGCGGTCAAGGCCGGCAAGGCGTACCCCGTCTCCGACGAGGTCTGGATGACCGGCATCGGCGTCGGCGCCGCCAACAAGATCCTCGACGACCTGACCAAGTACCTCCCCGCCGCCTGACACCCCTAGCCACCATGCGTCAGCGCACCCCGCGCGCCGGCTCATGATCGTGCTCGATCCAGGACGTAGTGGCCTCCCCGTCTAGGGAGGCCACTACCTCCATGTTCGAGCGCGATCACCGTCACCGGGGGGAGCGCGAGCGTGCCCGTAGGGCGGCTCGGACCTCGGCGAGAAACCCGTCGAAGTCGCGATCGGCTTCGCGCAGCCGAACAGGCCGTCGCCACATCGGCGCCGATGCGCGCGTTTTCCCCAAGATCGCGCTCGACCATGGATGTAGTGGCCTCCCAAGAGGCGGAGGCCACTACATCCTGGATCGAGCGCGATCTTGTCAGGCAGGCGGGTGGAGCGCGTTCAGGCGGGTGGGGCGTGGAGCGGGTGCGGTGCGGGGGGCGCGGAGGGTGGGGGTGGGATTAGGCGGCGGTGGACCAGATGGCGCGGAAGGCGGCGGCTTCGCCGGAAAGCCATCGCTCGATCTGGTCGGGCTTGGCGTCGGTGGGCATGCGGTGGGCCAGGCCGCGGCGGACGTCGACCAGGACCGGCTCGGCGTGCGGGAGCACCGCGTCCATGTGTCGGGCCATCAGGTGGAGGGTGGCGAGCACCGATTCCTCGCTCGGTGGGGCCTCGTCGAAATGCAGGCGGACCGCTTCGGCGCGGCCATCGGCGTGGCGTACCCCGAAATGGGGGTTGATCTTGACGGGCAGGTCGCCCAGCATGGCCAGGGCGTCACGGGTCTGGGCGAGATCGACGGCGGCCGGCTCGCCGAGGGAGTGCAGCCAGGTCGTGGCGCCGGGGACGAGCGCCTGGTAGAGCGGGCGCCATCGTGGCTTGACGATGTCGGCCACCCCGGCCAGGTGGGTGCCGCCGGTGTGGAAGGCGATGTCGGCCTTGAGTGCCTTGACGAACTGGCCGTGCGGGTTGAAGCCGGACCGGCTGGCGCGCTGCTTGCGCAGCCCGCCGACGAAGGTCGCCTTGGTGGGGCCGGTGCGGTCGACGTAGCGGGTGAAACCGAGCAGTGTCGCGTAGGGGGTGAGGGGTGTGGAGGCGGGCGCGATCACGGGCGTCCTCCCAGGTCAGGATCTTGATTAGTACATACATTCTAATCGACAGGTCTGACATTGCCCAGCAAAGTTGAGGGGTCGACCACCTCTTGACCACCGGACGATCTGCCCGATTGGCCGAGTGTCGCGGCCCGCCGTCGGTAGGTCGTCGCCGATAGCATCTGCCCGGGCTCACCGGCCGTTCCTGCCTCGGGGTGACGCGGCGTAGGGCACCCGTCTTCGCCATCAGGGCGTCGCGCCGGCCGGGTCGATCCAGTCCGGCTCACCTCATTGCTAAAGCGTCCATGATCAATTTCCGATCGTGGCTACGGCGAACACTTGCCGCCCTCGGAGCGGTTGTGGTCAGCCTCGCCGGGACTCTGGTCTTCATGACCCCGGCGCACGCGGACTATCCGGGTTTCAGCATCAATCACGAGGTGCGGTGCACGGCCGACGGCACCTACCAGATCCGCTGGACCGTCCTTGCCGAGACACCTACCACCAACGCGACGCGATACCGGTTCGTCACGGTGGAGGTGATTCCGCCCGACACCAGCATCGACCCCATCGCTGCCAGCCCCGAGGGCGTCGTCCCGCACTCCCTCGGCGAGCCGGTGATCGGCAGCCAGACCCTGCCCGGCACCACCACCTACGCCGATTTGCACCCAGGTGGGTGCAGTGGGACGACGGCTACTACGAGACGTCCGGCTTCTCCGGCGGCGTTCCGCTCGACGGCAGGTGCGGGCAGCCGCCCACCGATCCGACGGCCACCGGTGACCGGTCAGTCGACCGGCGGCGTGGTCGCCGGTGCGGGCCTGCTGCTGGGCGTGGGCGCGACGCTGTTCGTCCTGGCCCGTCGTCGAGGGATCTGGTTCACCGTCTGACACCCGCCGGCCTGCCGCTTGGGGAAGCTGGCTGATCAGAGAAACAGCCGCCCGGGGACGGGACGCTCCCTTGCTCGCGTTCGCGATGCCGCAAACTTTGTCCCACTTAGGGCGTTATTGTGCCTTGTGGTCATTGGTGAGGCGTCCAGGGTCGTCATCCCTGGCAGGGGTACGGCGGTGCGGACCGTCCAGTCCGCCGACCCCGCGGCTGACCGTGACCGCTACCTGGATCTGTTGCGGACGATCGCCCTGGTCCGCGTCGTGCTCTTCCACGTCACCGGCTGGATCTGGCTGAGCCTGCTGGTGCCGGCGATGGGTCTGATGTTCGGCATCGCCGGTTCGTTGATGGCGGCCTCACTCGACCGGCACGGTCCGTCGGCGGCGCTCCGGCGGCTGCGCCGGCTGCTGCTGCCGTACTGGGCGTTCGGCGCGATCGCACTGGCGGTGCTCTCCGTCGGGTGGCGGCCCCTGCCGAGTGGCGTGGCCGGCTGGGCTGAACTGCTCTGGTGGGTGCTACCCCTGCGGGTGCCGCCGGTAAGTGGGCAGTCCTGGGCCTGGGTGTTCCACATCGGGCTCTGGTACGTCGTCACCTATCTGTGGTTGGTGCTGCTCTCGCCGGTGCTGCTGCGGCTGTTCCGCCGCTGGCCATGGCCCAGCATCGGTGTCGCCACCGCGCTGCCGGTCGGGATGCACCTCGCCGGTGTGCACGCCGGCTACTTCGTCGCCGCCTACCTCTCCTGCTGGCTGATGGGCTTCGCCCACCACGATCGGCTGCTGCACCGCGTCCCGTGGCGCTGGTACGGCTGCCTCGTGGCCGGCCTCGCCGGGGTGGGCGGCACCTGGGTGGTGGTCGCCATGGCGACCGGCCGGGCCGTCGACCTCAACCACATCGCGGGCGGCACCACGCTGTGGTCGATGGCCCTCGTCGCCGTGCTGCTGAGGGCGCAGCCCCGGCTCGCCGGCCGGGTGCCGCTGGGCGGCCTGCTCCGGGTGGTCAACGCCCGAGCGGTCACCATCTATCTCTGGCACATCCCGGCCAGCCTCGGGATGTTCCTGCTGCTCGCGCCGGTGCTGCCGTACAACTCGACGGCCTCGATCGCGCTGCGGCTGACCGGAGTGTGCCTCCTGACCGCCGGGGCGGTGCTGCTGTTCGGCTGGATCGAGGACGTGGCCGCCCGGCGTACCCCGGCGCTCTTCCGCCCCGGGCCCGTTGGCCCCCGACGGTCCGTCGGGGGCCAACACGTCAGAGTTGGCCGACGTCGGTGATCCGCACGACCGCCGCGCCGACCTCCAGTCGGGATCAGGTCCGAGCAACGGTACCCATGCCCATCGCGGAAAGTGCCACCTAGATCCGGACAACCGACCTCGATCTTGTCCGGGCGCACCTGGAACGACCGCAGCTCAGCACTTGCCACCAGGTGCCACTTCAGGCCGGAGGGGGACAAAGACACGTCGGGCCGGTGTACCGGAGGGTGACCACATTCAGCCGGTCTGGTGGCGGGGGAGAGGTCACCCCGGGCTCTCGGTCGAGGCTCCAGCGGGCGGTGCGTCGAGCGGCGCCATGATCCAGCGGCCGCCGGTCCACTCCACGTTGTGTCGCCAGGTCGTGCGACCCGAGGGGCCAGCGACGACCATTGACAGCGCGTACGCCCTCGGGGTCAGGGTGCTCCACGACACCTCGGTCAGCGTCCAGCCTCTGCCGCCGTACGCCGTGATCCGCTCGGCCGCATCCCCTGGGTGCGCATCGTTACCGAGGTGCTGGCGTAGCCCGGGCTCGTCCTTCGCCTGCAGCAGCGACACGTACGTCTGCGCATAGCCGCGGAGGGTCGCTGGGTCCGGATTCGACGACTCGTCCGGACCACCGCATCCGCCGGAGACGGCGGCAAGGAGAGTCAGAGCAACAATCCTCGCCGCCGTTCGGGAAATCATTCGTGTCATGTACGTCCTGCGTAGTAGTTGGCGCTGCCCCAGTCGGCCAACACCTGGTTCATGGATCGCCGGTAACGGTTGGTCGTGTGGTACGTCAGATAAGGCGTCCCGCCGCTAACATAGGACACCATCATGGTGTGATCCTTGCTGCCGTCCCTGGAACCGTCGACCTGTAGTACATCGCCGATCCCCATGTACCAGACGTTGCTGAGGCTGGTGACGCGTCCGCTGTAGCTGTAGGCGAAGCTTGCCCAGGAGTTGACGTTGATCCAGGACCATGTCTCGTTCGCCGAGTTGTACCACCAATTTGCCGAGTCCCGGTACCACCCAAGGTCATCGGACCATCCACCCGCGCGCAGCGCCTGGCTCGCGAAGTTGGTGCAGTCACCGCCGACGTCGCTGAACGAGCGGTAGGCAGTGTTGTAGCTGGACCAGTAACGCTCCAGATAGGTCGCCATCGCGCCGTAATTGTATGCCAGCGCAACCATCCCGGAGCCCTTTGTCGGACCCATGACGGCGGGCCTGGCTGTCGCCGCTGGCGTTTCGGTCCCCATCGGGGCCCTCGCAGTCGGGGCCGCTGGCGGCGAGCCTGCCTTCTGGGCGTCCCCATGGACGAACGCTTCGGCCGTCCGGAGTGGCAGCAGGCCAGTCGGTTCGAGTTGCCGGTCCTCGGTCAGTTGCCAGCGGCCCGCTGCGTCCTGACGGAAGACGAAGGTGTGGCGGGCGGTGTACCCGGTCGTCGGCGGCTCGTCGCCGCGGATCTTCGCATAGGAGAGCATCGTCGTCTCGTTGGCGTCGATGGTGACGACATCACCTGATCGGCCGATCCGTTCCACGGCCAGTGACGTGTCCGCACTGGTGAATCCCTCGCCCACGGAACGTAGCCAGCTCCGGTGCGCGCGGATCGCGGTGGCCATGGTCTCTTCCCGCGCGGTCTGGCGGGCGTCGACGGCGACCATGCCGTCGGCGAGCGCGGCCGGCGACATCGTCGCCGTGGAAGTCCCCACGATCGCGGTCGCCCGATGCTCCAGCGACTGCTCTGCGGCACCAGCCAGGATGTCGGCGGTGGCGACATCGACCTGCATGCCGATCGAGCCGGTGGTCGCGGCGGCGGCTGGCACGTGGAGCGCCGCCTCGGCCGTCACAAGGGTCAGTGCGCTGACCAATAACGCCGAAGCGCGCATGGCTTTCGATCTTCTCATCGGATCTCCCCGCTGTCGAGATTCGGATTGAGATCCATCGTGATAGAAGATGGTGAATCTGTAAACACGATTGTCATGGCGTCCCAGACTCTGACATGCGGGCCGCCTGAAAATCTGCTATCCGACACCTTTGGATTGGTCATCACGCGAGCGGGACGGTATGCGAACATGGCCGACCGGTGTTCGAAGGTGCGTTTCTGCGGCAGGGCGCGAAGGGCCTGGATTAGGTGCCGGCATTACCGCTGAATTCGCCAACAATGGGATCGCTCGTGACGTCGCGGGTAATTGATCTATTAGATGGTGACAAAAGCTTCCGGATCGCCCGCACTATTCCAAGTGCTGGTCATGGCTGAGTTGCCTATCGTCGCGCATCAGGCAGGCGGTTCGTCGGGGACACCGTCGCGGTGGCCCCGACGAACGCCGTTGCTCAACTCGGTCGAGGCCCTTCCTAGAGCTGGCCGACGTCGGTGATCCGCACGACCGCCGCGCCGACCTCGTCCGAGGCCACCAGGTCGATCTCGGCGCTGATGCCCCAGTCGCGGTCGCCGTTGGGGTCGTCGAAGCTCTGGCGGACGGTCCACCGTTCCCGCCCCTGCTCGATCATGAGCAGCGCCGGCCCTCGGGCGTCCGGCCCGACGCCGATCGAGTCGTACTCCTCGAAGTACGGCGCGAGCGCGTCGGCCCAGGCGTCGTAGTCCCAGCCGTCCTCGGCGTCCAACTCGGCGAGCAGGTCCCAGCGGCGTAGCGCGGCCAGTTCGACGCGGCGGAACAGCGCGTTACGCACCAGCACCCGGAACGCCCGCGCGTTGCGGGTCACCGCCGGCGGCCGATCGGTCAGGGCGGCGTGCGCCTGGGCGACCTCGGCCACGTCGGACGGGTTGCGCAGCCGTTCCCACTCGTCGATGAGACTGGAGTCGACCTGGCGGACCAGCTCGCCCAGCCACTCGATGAGGTCGATCAGCTCCTCGGTCTTGGCGTCCTCCGGCACGGTCTGGCGCAGCGTCTTGTACGCGTCGGCCAGGTAGCGCAGGACGAGACCCTCCGAGCGGGTCAGCCCGTAGAACTGCACGTACTCGGTAAAGGTCATGGCCCGCTCGTACATGTCGCGGACGACGGCCTTGGGGGAGAGCTGGTGGTCGGCGACCCAGGGGTGCCCCTGCCGGTACATCTCGTACGCGGCCTCCAGCAGCTCGGCCAGGGGCTTCGGGTGGGTCACCTCGTCGAGCAGTTCGATGCGCGCCTCGTACTCGATGCCCTCGGCCTTCATGGCGGCGACCGCCTCGCCGCGCGCCTTGAACTGCTGCGCGGAGAGGATCTGCCGGGGGTCGTCGAGGATCGACTCGATCACGCTCAGCACGTCGAGCGCGTACGACGGGGACTCGGCGTCGAGCAGCTCGATGGTGGCCAGCGCGAGGGGGGAGAGCGGCTGGTTGAGGGCGAAGTCGAGCTGGAGGTCGACGGTGAGCCGGATGCGCCGGCCGGTCTCGTCCGGCTCGGGCAGTTCCTCGACGACCCCGCCGGCGCGCAGCGCCCGGTAGATGGCGATGGCCCGTCGGATGTGCCGGCGCTGCGCGACGGGCTCCTCGTGGTTGTCGGTGAGCAGGTGCCGCATCGCTGTGAACGCGTCCCCGGGCCGGCCGATGACGTTGAGCAGCATCGAGTGGCTGACCTGGAAGCTGGAGGTCAGTGTCTCCGGCTCGGCGTCGACGAGTCGGTCGAAGGTGGGCTGGCCCCAGCCGATCGAGCCCTCCGGCGGCTTCTTACGGACCACCTTGCGTCGCTTCTTCGGGTCGTCGCCAGCCTTCGCGAGGGCCTTCTCGTTGTCGATGACGTGCTCCGGGGCCTGCACCACGACCCGGCCGATGGTGTCGTAGCCGGCCCGGCCGGCCCGCCCGGCGATCTGGTGGAACTCCCGGTTCTTCAGCAGCCGGGTACGGATCCCGTCGTACTTGGACAGCCCGGTGAACAGCACGGTGCGGATCGGCACGTTGATGCCGACGCCGAGGGTGTCGGTGCCGCAGATGACCTTCAGCAGACCAGCCTGGGCGAGGGTCTCCACCAGGCGGCGGTACTTGGGCAGCATGCCGGCGTGGTGCACGCCGATGCCGTGCCGGACCAGCCGGGACAGCGTCTTGCCGAAGCCGGCGGTGAACCGGAAACCACCGATCGCCTCGGCGATCATGTCCTTCTCGGCGCGGGTGCAGACGTTGACGCTGGTCAGCGCCTGGGCGCGTTCCAGCGCGGCGGCCTGGGTGAAGTGCACCACGTACACCGGGGCCTGCTTGGTCTCCAGCAGCTCCTCGAGCGTCTCGTGCAGCGGCGTCATCGCGTACGAGAAGATCAGCGGGACCGGCCGCTCCGCCGTGCGTACGACGGCGGTCGGCCGCCCGGTGCGCCGGGTCAGGTCGTCGACGAAGCGGGTGGTGTCCCCCAGCGTGGCGGACATCAGGATGAACTGGGCCTGCGGCAGCTCGATGATCGGCACCTGCCACGCCCAGCCCCGGTCGGGTTCGGCGTAGAAGTGGAACTCGTCCATGATCACCTGGCCGACGTCGGCCTTCGTGCCCTCCCGCAGCGCCAGGTTCGCCAGGATCTCCGCGGTGCAGCAGATGATCGGGGCGTCGGCGTTGACGCTGGCGTCGCCGGTGAGCATGCCGACGTTCTCGGCGCCGAAGACCTCGCAGAGCGCGAAGAACTTCTCCGACACCAACGCCTTGATCGGCGCGGTGTAGAAGGTCGTCCGGCTGTCGGCGAGAGCCGCGAAGTGCGCGGCGATCGCCACCAGGCTCTTACCCGAGCCGGTGGGCGTGTTCATGATCAGGTTGGCGCCGGAGACGATCTCGATGACCGCCTCTTCCTGATGGGGGTAGAGGTCGAGGCCGCGCTCCTTCGCCCAGCCGGCGAATGCGTCGAAGAGGGTGTCGGGGTCGGCGCTTGTCGGCAGCGCGGCGGTGAGCGTCATAGCCTGTCCATGGTGCCTGGATCATGCCCCGGTACGCCAACCCGGACCGCACCGGACCCCCGTCCAGGCATCCCGAACGCCCCGCCGTGTTCCGGTTCGGGCGTTTCGCCGGTCACCGTCGGCGGTACAGCAGGTCGGCGACCGGCCGACCGGCAGTGATCGCCCGCCGCTCGAACTTCGTCACCGGGCGGTGCGCCGGACGCGGCGCGAAGCCGCCGTACGCGTCCACCAGCTCCGGGTCCGCCTCCAGGGTCTCCCGCATCGCCTCGGCGTACTCGGCCCAGTCGGTCGCGCAGTGCAGCATGCCGCCGGAGCGCAGCCGGGACCGCAGCAGCGCCACGTGCGCCGGCTGGATGATCCGCCGCTTGTGGTGGCGGGACTTCGGCCACGGGTCCGGGAAGAAGACGTGCACGGCGTCCAGCGCACCATCGGGCAAGCCGCTGACCAGGGACAACGCGTCACCCTGCGCCACCCGCACATTGCGCAGGCCACCACGCTCCACCAGGTGGAGCAGGTTGGCGATTCCCGGCGTGTGCACCTCGACCGCCAGATAATCTCGATCCGGGTCGGCGGCAGCCATCGCAGCGGTGGTGTCGCCCATGCCCGAGCCGATCTCCAGCACCACGGGCGCCCGGCGGCCGAACAGGTCGGCCAGGTCGACGGGCACCACAGGTCCGTCCGGCACATCCAGGCCGTACGCGGGCCAGAGCCGGCTCAGCGCGTCGGTCTGCCGGTCGCTCATCCGACCCCGGCGGGGGTGGAACGTGCGGATCGTCCGGCTCGCGGGCGGGACGGCGGGGTCATGGTCGGTGGCGGTCACAGCGACCCGAGCGTACGCGACGCTGGCGGCGGATCGGATGTGATGTGCGACCGGAAATGAGAGGATCCAACTGGTACGGCAGGTCGGGTGCTCCACTGCCCGGCCGGGCCGCACGGCGTCGAGAGGGGGCATCGTGACAGTGACCCGCGGCGTCGTGACCCTGTCCCTGGTGACAGTGCTCGCCGGCCCCCTGCTGGCCGCCACGCCGGCCCTCGCGGCGCCCCAGCCTGCCGCCGCTGCCCTTGCCGCATCCCAGCCTGCCGCCGCTGCCCTTGCCGCATCCCAGCCTGCCGTCGCCGTCTTTCCCGTGCCCGAGCGGCCTGGTGGCGTTCTTGCCGTGCCCGAGCAGGCTGTCGTCGCCGCGCCCGTGCCCGAGCAGGCTGTTGCCGTCACGCCCGTGCCCGAGCGGGCCGTCGTCGCCGCGCCCGCACCGCAGCCGGAGGGGCCGCCCGGTGGAGCGCCCCAACCGACGCCGGCGGTGGACATCTTCGTCGAGGTGAGCCCCAGCACGGTCCAGCCCGGCTACCTGGTCGGCATCCGAGCCAGTTGTCGGGACAACTCGGTGGGCGCAACAGTGGTCTCCGACGCCTTCGGGGCGGTCGGCGTGCAGCCGCAGCGCGGGGTGCTCACGGCCGCGCCGATGGTCCGCGAGCGCACCCGCCCCGGCAACTACCGGGTCAAGCTGGAGTGCCGCGACGGCGAGACCGCCTCGACGATGCTTCAGGTGGTCAAGAAGGTCCCCGTCCAGCCCAGCCGTGGTCCGGCGACCGGCTTCGGTGGGAGCACCGGTGGGATGACCGGCAAGCTGCTTCTGCCCGGCGGCGCGGCACTGATCATCACCGGGCTGATCCTCGCCGTGATGGCGTTCCGCCGCCCCCGAGCCGCAGCGCGTCGCTGAGCCCGCCATGACGATCTTCCGCCCCACGCCGCCGCCGGCCGGTTCACGCCCGCCAAATGCCCATCGCCCGCCAAATGCCCATCGCCCACCCGATCCCGAGCGCCCGCCAAATCGCGAGCGCCCGCCAAATCGCGAGCGCCCGCCAAATCGCGAGCGCCCGCCGGATCCCGAGCGCCCGCCAAATCGCCAGCGCCCACCGGATCCCGAGCGCCCGCCGGTGGCCGCGCGTCCGCCGACCGCCGTAGCCCCTCGGCGTAGCCGTCCGTCCGGCCGCAGCCCCTGGTCCGTACCGTTGGCCGTGGTGTTGGTTCTGGCCGGGGTCTTCGCCACCGGGGCGGGGCTGGGCCGTTCGGTCGGCCCGTTCGACCTGGCTCCGACCGGCGGTGACCGACCTGCCCGCAGTGAGTCGGTCGGGCTGTCGGCCAGTCGTCCGGTGCGCCTCTCGGTGCCGGCGATCAAGGTTGCCGCGCCGGTGGCGCCCGTTGGGCAGGCGCGGGACGGCTCGATCGCCGTACCGCCGTTGGAACGGCACAACGAGACCGGCTGGTACGACCGGGGGCCCACACCCGGTGAGCCTGGCCCGGCGGTGATCGTCGGGCATGTGGACACGAAGACCGGCCCGTCGGTCTTCTACGACCTGGGCAAGCTGCACCCCGGCGACCTGATCGAGGTGGCCCGGGCGGACGAGTCGGTGGTGGTGTTCCGGGTCGACACCGTGGAGCACTTCCCGAAGGACCAGTTGCCCGCCGAGCGGATCTACGGCCACGACGGGCCACCCGGGCTGCGGTTGATCACGTGCGGAGGGCAGTTCATCGGGGGCCGCACCGGCTACGCCGACAACGTCATCGCCTTCGCCACCCTCCAGTCCTCCCGCAAGTCCTGAGACCGACCCCGGCTGGCCCATCCGCCCGTCGAGGTTTGATCGACTCGGGATCATTGAAGTCGCGGTATGGGGCCGACCGGGACTCCCCGGTTTCCTCGGACCCGAGTGGATCACGTCGGCGGCGGGCGGCGGGCCAGCGTCGGCGTCAGCTCAGGAAGGCCAGGAGCTGGCGGGTGGTCTCGTCGGGGGCCTCCTCCGGGATGAAGTGCCCGACCGGGACCGGCTCGCCGCGCACGTCGTCGGCCCATTCCCGCCAGATCGCGAGCGGGTCGTCGTAGAGCTTCGCGACCTGGCCGTGTTGACTCCAGAGGAACAGAACCGGGCAGGTGATCCTCCGGTTGCCGCGATCCGCCTCGTCCTGCTGGTAGTCCAGCGTCGCGGCCGCGCGGAACTCCTCGCAGATCGCGTGCGCCGTGGCGGGGTCGCTGAACTGCTTGACGTACGCCGCCCGGACCTCCGCGGGAAAGGCGTCCTTCACCTTGGGCCATGTGTCGAGCATGAAGTCGACGAGCACCGCGGGCGCCGCCTCGATGAACTGCTCGGGCACCGGCGCGGGTGCCGCCAGGAAGGACCAGACCCAGTAGGAGAGGCTGAACGTCTTGTCGGCGCGGTTGTAGACGTCGCCGATGGGCACCACGTCCATGACCGCCAGTCGGGTGACGACGTCGGGTTCGTCCAGCGCGAGACGGTACGCGCAGCGGGCCCCACGATCGTGGCCGACGAGTCGGAACTGCTCGTGGCCCAGACTCCGCATCACCGCGATCTGGTCGCGGGCGATGGCGCGCATGCTGTACGGCTCGTGATCCGAACTGCTCGGCGGCTTGCCGCTGTCGCCCCAGCCCCGCAGGTCGGTGGCGACGACCGTGTAGTTCTCGGCGAGCCGTGGCGCGACCCGGTGCCACATGAGGTGCGTCTCGGGGATGCCGTGCAGCAGCAGAACGGGCGGCCCGCTTCCGCCTCGGCGCCCGTGGATCGTCGCGCCGGGCGTCTCGATGTCGAACTCTTCGAACCCGTCGAACATGGCCGAAAGCCTCCCGCACCTTGGGATGCGCCCCGAGCGAACGGCGTGCAATGGCTGGCAGGACGCCTGGTGGCCGACTACCGCTCGGTCTGCCTCGACGCTATCAACGGAGACAGCCGGTCCGGCGCGATTCGGCTGCGGTGCTGGCTTGGGTACATCTGTGGGTGTGCTGGCGCGGCTCCCGACGTACCCGTGAACTCCGCCATCGATCTCCCGGCTTCCCGCTTGACTTCAACCAACATTTAGGTCCTAGCGTCGCTGACACGAGGTGTGGAAGCGGATCCGAAGCATTGGACCGCGGCTGATCGGAGACATACGTGCGGGCGATCCAGGTTCTTGAGTACGGGGGTCCAGAGGTTCTGATCCTGGTGGACCTGCCCGATCCGCAAGCCAGGGAGGGGGAGGTCATCGTTCGGGCCGAGGCCGTGGACACGATCTACCTTGAGACTCAGATCCGCGGCGGCTGGGGTGAGATGTTCGGTGTTACCCCGCCGTACGTTCCGGGCGGCGCAGCGGCGGGAACTGTGGTTTCCACCGGTCCAGGCGTCTCTGCGTCCTGGCTTGGCCGCCAGGTCGTTGCGGGTGCCGGGACGCGGGGTTCATACGCTGAACTGGTTCGAGTCAGCGTCGACCGGCTGGTGCCGGTCCCCGACGGACTGAGCCTGCGGGAGGCGGCTGGTCTCGCACACGACGGCGTGACCGCCATGGGCATCATCGACGGTGTCGGCGTCAAGCCGGGCGACCGGGTCCTGATCCTGGGGGCCGCGGGCGGCATGGGACCGCTGCTTGTTCAGCTCGCACACCGTCTCGGCGCGCAGGTCGTGGGGGCGGCCCGTGGCGCGGACAAGCTCACACTGGTACGACGGCTCGGCGCCGACGCTGTCGTCGATTACGCAGGTGACGGATGGACCGACGCGGTACGCGAAGCCCTTGGCGGTCTGTCTGTCGATGTGCTGCTGGACGGTGTCGGGGGAAAGCTCGGCAGCGACGCCTTTCATCTGGTGGCCGACGGCGGGCGGGTCTCGGCCCACGGGGCGGCGAGTGGCGAGTTCGCCACCATGGATCTACCGAGTTCGCGGGCGCGCGGCATCGATCTGTACGGTGTTGCGGACGTTCAGTTCGAGGCGCCGGAGATGGTGCGGCTCGCGGGCAGGGCCATGACCGAGGCGGTGGAGGGACGGATACGCCCGGTGATCGCACGCGAGTACCCACTGTCCTCCGCGGCTGAGGCTCACCGCGCGATGGAGGCGCGCTCGATCCCGGGCAAGGCCCTCCTCATTCCGTGAGGCGGGTTGCGGACCGCTGCGGTGACACTCGGCGATCGGCGCCCGGCTAGGGCTGGGGGACGTGGAGCGCCACCTCGAACTCCAGCAGGCTGGCTCCGGTGGAGACCGGGGGACGGGGCTCGTGGCCGGGCGCGGGGGCGTGGGCGGCGCGCGAGGGACCGGCGGCCCAGGCCTGGAACGCTTCTTCGCTCTCCCACTTCGTGTAGACGAAGTAGCGGGTCTCACCGGCCACCGGACGGAGGAGTTCGAAGCCGAGGAAACCGGGGGACTTCTCCACGGTGCCGGCCCGGGCTGCGAACCGCTTCTCCAGCTCCGCGCCGCCACCGGGCGGGACGTCGATTGCGTTGATCTTCACGACTGCCATCTGCCCACCCTAGCCACTCAGAACGCCTCGACCGCCGGGACCAGGTCCGCGTCGACCACGATCGGCGCGTGGTCGGAGGGGCCCTTGCCCTTGCGGGCCTCCCGGTCCACGTACGCGGCGCGGACCGCTCGGGCGAACGGCGCGGACGCGTACACCAGGTCGATTCTCATGCCCTTGTTCTGGTGGAACATGCCGGCCCGGTAGTCCCAGTAGGTGAAGGGGTGCGGGCCCTTCATCGGGGTCGGCACGACGTCGCTGAGGCCCAGGTCGCGGAGCGCCGCGAGGGCTGCCCGCTCGGCCGGGGTGACGTGCGTGGAGTGGGTGAAGACCGCCGGGTCCCAGACGTCGGCGTCGGTCGGGGCGACGTTGAAGTCGCCGCAGACCGCCAGCGGCAACCCGCCGCCCAGCTCGGCGTCCAGCGCGTCGCGCAGCGCCGCGAACCAGGCCAACTTGTACGCGTAGTGCGGGTCGTCCGGTGTCCGGCCGTTGGGCACGTACACCGACCAGACCCGCACCCCGTCGCAGGTGGCGGAGATGGCCCGGGCCTCGGGCTCGGGGAAGCCGGGTTCGTCGGCGAACCCGACCCGGATGTCGCCCAGCCCGACCCGGGACAGGATGGCCACCCCGTTCCACCGGCCGTCGCTGTGGCTGGCCACGGTGTAGCCCAGCTCGCCGACCTCGGCCACCGGGAAGGCGCCGTCCGGACATTTCGTCTCCTGGAGGCAGACGACGTCCGGCCCGGTGTCGGCCAGCCACTCCAGCAGCCGGGGTAGGCGGGCCTTCACCGAGTTGACGTTCCAGGTCGCCAGGCGCATGCCCCCAGCCTGCCGTATCCGACGCCGCGACGCCCGGTCAGCTGCCCGGGGTGTCGCCGGGACGGGTCTGTTCGGCCAGGAACCGTTCCAGTTCGGCGCCGAGTTCGTCGGCCGTGGGCAGCGGGCCGGCATCCGGGGCGAGCAGGCTCTTCTCGCCACGACCTCGGGCGAACGCGTCGTACTGCTCCTCCAGCGCCTGGACCAGGGCCGCGGCGTCCTCGGTCTGCGCGACCTGCCGGTCGATCTCCACCCGGACCACCTCGGCGGCCGAGCGCAGCCCGTCGCCGGGCAGCAGCAGCCCGGTGCTGCGCGACACCGAGGTGAGCAGCACCTCGGCGGCCGCCGGGTATTCGGTCTGCGCCACGTAGTGCGGCACGTGGGCGGCGAAGCCAAGCGCGTCGCGGCCCTGCTCGCCGAGGCGGAACTCCAGCAGGTGACCGACGCTGCCGGGCACCTGGACGCGTTGCAGCCAGGGCTCGTAACCGGCGATCAGCTCGGGGCGGGTGGCGTGCGCTGTCACGCCGGTCGGCCGGGTGTGCGGGACCGCCATCGGGATCGAGTTGAGCCCCACTGTGAGCCGGACGTCCAGCCGGGCGGCCAGCCCTGCCACGGCGGCCACGAAACGCTCCCACTGCAGGTCCGGTTCGGGGCCGGTGAGCAGCAGGAACGGGGTCTCGTCGTCGTCCTGCAACAGGTGCAGCTCCAACGTGGGCGCGTCGACGCTCTCCCAATGGTCCTCGACGAAGGTCATCACCGGTCGTCGCGACCGGTAGTCGAAGAGCTGGTCGACGTCGAAGGTGGCGATCGGCCGACCCTCCAGCGAGGTGAGTAGCTGCTCACGCGCCAGTCGGCTGGCGTTTCCGGCGTCCACGAACCCGGTGAGGGCCTGGATGAGGACCGGCTGCCCGAGGTCGGGCAGATCGTCGGTGAGCTGGTAGAGCTCGTGTGGGTCGAGCACCGGTGCGGACCTCCCTGAAATGTGCCTGCGGGGCGCCGTCGCGACGGAGGGCACCCGTTCGGGCAACGTACCCGCCATCCTCGTGCATTCCTGCGCCGGGCGATCCGTTGGCCCGGTGGTGGGCGTGACCGGACTTATCGGCTGTTTACGCCACCAGGCCGAGCCTCTTGGCCGATCAGCCGAGGGCTGGTTCGGCCCAAAGGCCGAGTTTGTCGATCACGTCAGGCTCGGCGGCCGGATGTCCGCCGCTGTCCCGGCCCGTGCCGGTCCGCGTGCGCCGCCAGCTTCATCCGGTACGCGAGGTCCGTTCCCCGGGCGGGTCGACCCGCCCAGGTCGTCCACCAGTACGGGTCGGATCTGTGTCGAGCGCCACGTGATCACCGTGCGTGATCAGGGTTTGCACCTGCCTAGCCTCGGTTGATGCGTGACGACGGCACCCTCGACGACCCGTACGCCCCGAGCAGGCCCACTGCCGATACGGAGGATGGCACCTCAACCGAACGGACAACCACCGCGAGCCGGCTCCGGGCGTACGCCCGGGACCTGACCGGTCGACGCCGGGCACAGGTGGCGCTGGCCACCGGCGTGGTGTGCTGCCTCGGTCTGACCGCCGTCGTCCAGGTTCGCAACGAGGACGCCGACGCGGCGACCCGGAGTGGATCGCTCTCCAGTTCCGAGCTGGCGCAGCGCGCCGAGCAGCGGAGCGCCTCCCGTTCCCTGGACCGCACGGCTGCCCCGAGCACCTCCGCCGCCGCCCGGTCCGCGGCGGCGAGCCCCGCCGACCCGGACACCAGCGCGCCGGCCCGCACTGTCGCCCCGGCTCGCCCGACCGACCCGGCGCCCGTCGCCGGGCTGGACGAGGACCAGATGGAGAACGCCGAGGCGATCGTCCGCGCCGGCCGCAAGATGGGGGTGCCGCGCCGAGGTCTGGTGATCGCGGTGGCCACCGCCATGCAGGAGAGCAACCTCTACAACGTGGCCAGCGGCGTGCTGCCCGAGTCGCAGGACCATCCGCACCAGGGCGTCGGCTGGGACCACGACTCGGTCGGGTTGTTCCAACAGCGTTCCAGCAGCGGCTGGGGCCCGGTGGGGCGGCTGATGGACCCCGAGTTCGCCACCCGGCAGTTCCTCAGCGCGCTGGAGCAGGTGCCCGGCTGGCAGCGGATGCGGCTCACCGACGCGGCTCAGGCGGTGCAGGTCTCCGCGTACCCCGAGCACTACCAGCAGCACGAGTGGCGGGCCACCCGGGTCGTTGACGCCATCGTGCCGGCGGGGCGGTAACCTACCGCCCACTATGGACGGTCAGGGTTGAGGCTGTCGCATCCCGGGTACATGTGTTGCGGGTTCGGGGTACACATGACTACGGGATCATCGACAGGAGGACGCCATGTCACTGATGCAGCGGATCACCACGTTCTTGAGATCGCCGAAGGGGCAGCAGTTGGTCGAGCGAGGTCGTCGAGAGATGGCCAAGCCGGGCAACCAGCAGAAGCTGAAGGGGTTGGCGGCTCGGCTGTCCAACCGCCGCCGCTGACCGCTCCATCGGCCGCCCTGTCCACCGTTTCCACCCCTGGGGAGACCTGGTGACCGACACCCCGCCCGCTGGCGGCCAGCCCGCCGCCCCTACTCCGCCGCCGTCCGCCGACCTGCCGGCCGGGCCGGTGGACGCCCCCGAGGGTCCGCCGGCCCGGCTCTGGGACCGGATGCGGGACGACCCGCAGTACGCGCCCGAGCACCTGGCCCTGGAGGCGGTGCGCCGCCTCGGGCCGGAAGCCGTGCAGTGGGCCGCCCGAGCCCGGGCCGAGCAGCCCGGGGTTTCGGCCGACGTCCTGGCCGACCAGGCGGCCCGTAAGTTCGTCAACCTGGCCCGACTGTCCGGCGCGGTCTCCGGCGCGGCCGGGCTGCCCGGTGCCGTGATCGACGTGGGCGTGCTGGCCTGGACCCAGGCGCGGATGGTGCTGCACATCGCCGCCGCGCACGACGTCGACCCCCTGCACAGTGATCGGGCCACCGACCTCCTGGTGCTCCAGCGGGTGCACAAGGTGGCCGAGAGCGCCCGGCTGGCGCTCGGCGTGGCCGCCGGCCGGGAACGCGCCGACGCGCTCTTCGGTCTGGGCGGCCAGCGTCCGCTCGGTCGGGTCATGCTGCAACTCGGCATCCGGCTGGCCCAGATGGCCGGCGTCCGGGCCGCGAAGCGGATGGTCGCCAAGATCGTCCCGGGCGCGGCCATCGTGCTCGGCACCTGGGCCAACTCGTCGGCTACAAAGGAACTCGCCCAGCGATCGCGGGCCCTCTACGGCGCCCGCGGCAACGCCGTCCCGGAGCCGCGCCAACCCTGACGGCCCGTCCGGCGGTCGTCAGCCGGCCAGGCCGGAGGAGCGCCAGGTCACCTCGGCGATGCGGCCCTGACCGGTGGCGTTGGGGTGGAACCAGTCCAGCGGGTTGAGCAGGTCCAGGGTGAACCGGACCTTGTGCAACGCGCCGCCATCGTGCCGGCACCGTGATCCGTACGCCCGGCAGGCCGCCTTCAACTCGGTGTTGTACGCGTCGATCCGGTCCCGGACGGCGGCCCGGCGCGCCCGGTCGGCGGGTGCGGTCGAGGTCGCCTCGGCCAGCAGGGCCGGGCAGATGCCCCGCCGCCACGCGCGGGTCGCCCGGGCGTCGTCGTGCCCGACCTCCCAGAGCCGGTACAGGTCGGGAATGCTCACCACCAGCACCCGGGCCTTCGGCCGCCCGGTCCGCAGGACCCGCAGCCCCCGGTCGACGTCGGCCCGGAACTGCGCCACCGGCGTCATCGCGTCCACCCCGCCCCGGCAGACGTCGTTGGCGCCGATCAGCACCGTGACGTAGTCGGCGCGGTCGCGTACCGCCGCCTGGGCCTGACCAACGAGGGCGTCCGCGCGGGCACCGGGACGGGCGTGGTTGTACGTCCGGTCGCGGACCGCCGGGTTCTGTTCGAGCAGCCGCCGGTAGTGGCTCTGCACCCGCAGCCCGTCCCCGGTCGACCAGGAGTTGCGCTCGCACGAGGTGAGCACCAGGCAGGAGGCGAAGCCGGTGCTGATCGAGTCGCCGAGGGCGGCGATGCCGCCGGGCCCGCTCGACGGCGGGGCGCTCGTGGTGGGGCGGGGTGTCGCGGAGTTGCCGCCCTCGCAGGCCAGCGCGACCAGCGCCGCGAGACAGGCCAGGGCGGCGACCCAGCGTCGAGGCATGACGTCTCCCGTTCCCGCAGCACAGAGCGACAGCGCGGTAACTCTATGCGCAGGAGGTGGTTTGCCGGGAAGTTGCTGTCGGGTATGCGGCAGAGTGCCGACGCGGAAGCCGTCGGGGTGCTATGCGTTCCGCCACGGAGCCCGCTGACCGTGCAGCCACCAGTGCAACGCCCGGGTGATCCCGGGCAGCACCAGATAGGTCATCAGCGGGGTCAGGCAGAGCGTCATCAGCAGCACCCGGGCCGCCAGCGGCACCGCGTCGAGGAAGCGGCTCGTCAGCAGGGTGGCGCTCAGGCTCAGTGGGAAGAACGCCAGCCAGATGGTCACCGCCTGCTTCCAGCGGGGCGGCGACGCGGGCGAGGCCAGCTCCACCGGGTCCACCGAGTGCTCCAGCGGCCTGTCGAACCAGCCCTCGATTCCGGTACGCCGCTCGACCCGGGTGTGCTCGACGATGCCCTGCGCCGAGCTGAGCCACCAGTGCCGCTGCGGCGACTCCTCCCACCGGCCCAGCGTCTCGGCGTCGGCGAAGCGGTAGAGCATGTGCCACTCCGGCGAACCGGGGCCGCTCTGCACCCAGCCGGCGCCGAGGAAGCCTGGGAACGCCTCGGCCAGCGCGGTGCCGGCCCGCATCCAGGCCACCATCTCGCTGGCCCGGCCGGGCTCGACGCGGCGGGCGATGGAGACGGTCACCGGCACGGCGAGGGTCATTGACATGCGCCCATCCTGCGGTCGACGGGGCCGCGGCGCGAACGGATGTGCCGGAGCACACCGGCGGGTGCTGGTGTGCAGGCGGACGGCACCGGTTAATCCGGCCGATCGGGGGTAGGTCGGTGGGCATGACGAGATCGCAGCCCCGGCGCGCCCGTGGCACGGTCGGCCACGCGAACAGCGCGTTGAACCTTCGGCTCACCCTCGCCAGCTTCGGGCTGGTGATCATGGTGCTCTTCGCGGTGCTGGCGTTCTGGGCCGGCATCGCCTGGCTCGGCGTAGTCTGCGCGATCCTCGCTGTGGTCGCCGTGGTCGACCTGGTCGTGATCCAGCGCCGCCGCGCGGCCCGCCGCCGCGAGGAGCCGGGCGTACGACACTCGTTGTTCGAGTAACAGGAGGACGAGATGCCCCACATCGCCACCACCAACCCCGCCACCGGACAGGTGCTCAAGACCTATGAGGCGATGTCCACCGAGCAACTCGACGACGCCATCGAGCGCACCGACCTCGCGTTCCACCAGTTGCTGTCGACGACCGTCGACCAGCGCGCCCAGTGGATGAACGCCGCGGCCGACCTGCTGGACGCCGAGCGCGACGAGATCGCCCGGATCATGACCACGGAGATGGGCAAGACGTACGTCGCGGCGCAGGCCGAGGTGACCAAGTGCGCCACCGCCGCCCGCTTCTACGCCGACAAGGCCCCCGCGTTCCTCGCCGACGAGCCCGCCGACGCCGACGCCGTGAAGGCCACCCGGGCGTTCGTCCGCTACCAGCCGATCGGCGTGGTGCTCGCGGTGATGCCGTGGAACTTCCCGCTCTGGCAGGTGATGCGCTTCGCCGCCCCGGCGTTGATGGCCGGCAACACCGGCCTGCTCAAGCACGCCTCGAACGTGCCGCAGACCGCGCTGCTGCTGGAGGACGTGTTCCGGAGAGCCGGCTTCCCCGAGGGCGCCTTCACCACAGTGCTGGTCGACTCGGAAGCCGTCGACCACATCCTCAGCGACCCCCGGGTACGCGCCGCGACGCTTACCGGCAGCGAGCCCGCCGGCCGGTCCATCGCGCAGATCGCCGGGCGGGAGCTGAAGAAGACCGTCCTCGAACTCGGCGGCAGCGACCCGTTCGTGGTGATGCCCTCGGCCGACGTGGACCGGGCCGCCGAGGTGGCCACCACCGCCCGCTGCCAGAACAACGGCCAGTCCTGCATCGCCGCGAAGCGGTTCATCGTGCACACCGACGTGTTCGACGCCTTCGCCGAGAAGTTCGCCGCCAACATGGCCGCGCTGCGCGTCGGCGACCCGATGGACCCGAACACCGACGTCGGGCCACTGGCCAGCGAGCGTGGCCGCGACGAGGTGCACGCCCAGGTCCGCGACGCGGTGGACAACGGCGCGACAGTTCTCTGCGGCGGTGAGCCACCGGCCGGCGACGGCTGGTTCTACCCGCCGACAGTGGTCACCGACCTCACCCCGAAGATGCGGATGTGGTCCGAGGAGGTCTTCGGCCCGGTCGCCGGTCTGTTCCGGGTCTCGTCGTACGAGGAGGCCATCGAGGTCGCCAACGGCACCAGCTTCGGGCTCGGCTCGAACGCCTGGACCCGGGACCCGGCCGAGCAGGAGCGCTTCGCCACCGACCTGGACGCCGGCAACGTCTTCATCAACGGGATGACCACCTCCTACCCGGAGTTGCCGTTCGGCGGTGTGAAGAACTCCGGGTACGGGCGGGAGTTGTCCGCGCTGGGCATGCGGGAGTTCTGCAACACCAAGACGGTCTGGGTGGGCGAGGGCGCCGCCTCGGCCGGTGCCGGCGCGCACGCCGAGTAGTTCGGGGCGCGGCACGCGTCAGCCGGTGCCGTCGTGGGTAGGAAGTGTGCCCATGACGTCGTTCGGGTTCCACGCCTCGCATGAGCAGATCGGTCCACGCGCCCTGTTGGAGGCGGTGATCCACGCCGAGCGGGCCGGCTTCGACGCCGCCATGTGCTCCGACCACTTCTCCCCGTGGAGCGCCCGGCAGGGCGAGTCCGGCTTCGCCTGGTCCTGGCTGGGCTCGGCGTTGCAGGCCACCGGCATGCCGTTCGGCGTGGTCAACGCGCCCGGTCAGCGGTACCACCCGGCGATCATCGCGCAGGCGATCGGCACCCTCGGCGCGATGTACCCGGGCCGGTTCTGGGCGGCCCTGGGCACCGGCGAGGCCAGCAACGAGCACATCACCGGCGACCCGTGGCCGCGCAAGGACGTGCGCAGCGCCCGGCTGCGCGAGTGCGTTGACGTGATCCGGGCCCTGCTGGCCGGCGAGGAGGTCAGCCACGACGGTCTGGTCCGGGTGGACCGGGCCCGGCTGTGGACCCGCCCCGAGCAGCCGCCCGCGCTGGTCGGCGCCGCGGTCAGCGTGGCCACCGCCCGCTGGTGCGCCGAATGGGCGGACGGGCTGATCACCGTGAACGCCCCGGTGGCGCACCTGCGCGAGATGATCGACGCGTACCGGGACGCGGGCGGACGCGGGCCGCTGCACCTCCAGGTGCACGTCTCCTGGGCGCCGGAGCAGGCCCAGGCCGAGGCGCTCGCGTACGACCAGTGGCGCAGCAACGTCTTCGCCCCGCCGGTCTGCTGGGACCTGGAGACCGTCGAACACTTCGACGTGGTCTCCGCCGACGTGCCGGCGCAGCGGGTCGCCGAGGTGGTGAACGTGTCGGCGGACCTGGGCCGGCACGTCGGCTGGCTGGAGGAGTACGCGCAGCTCGGCTTCGACCAGATCGCCCTGCACCACGTCGGGCAGGAGCAGCGTGGCTTCATCGACGCCTTCGGCGCGGAGGTGCTGCCGAAGCTGCGCCCGGGCGGCTGATCGAGGCCGAACAGGCGTACCCCTAGGCTCGTACCCCATGGAAAGCCTGTTCCCGGTCGTCGTCTTCCTGGCGATCGCCACCCTGGGTGCTGCGTTGGCCCGCCGGCTCGGCCTGCTCGCGCCGATCGTGCTGGTCGTCCTCGGCCTGGCCCTCTCGTTCGTGCCGGGCTTCCCGCAGATCGAACTCGACCCCGAGTTGGTGCTGGTCGGCATCCTGCCGCCGCTGCTCTACGTGGCGGCGCTGGAGACCTCGGTGCCGGCGTTCAAGAACAACATCAGGCCGATCCTGCTGCTCGCGGTCGGCCTGGTGTTGTTCACCGCGTTCGTGGTCGGGGTGGTACTGCACCTGCTGTTGCCGCAGCTGCCGTTCGCGATCTGCCTGGCCCTCGGCGCGGTGGTCGCCCCGCCGGACGCCGTGGCCGCCACCGCCGTCGCCCGCCGGGTCGGGCTGCCCCGCCGGGTCGTCACCATCCTGGAGGGCGAAAGCCTGGTCAACGACGCGACAGCGCTGGTGCTGCTGCGGGTCGCGACGATGGCCACCGTCGGCTCGGCCGTCGGCGCCGACAAGATCGCCATCGAGGTGCTGCGGTCCACCGGCGGGGGCATCCTGATCGGGGCGCTCGGGGCTCTGGTGTTCGGCTTCCTGCATCGGCGGATCACCGACCCGCTGCTGGACAACGCGCTGTCGTTGATCATCCCGTTCGCTGTGGTGTTCACCGCCGAGCACCTGCACGCCTCCGGTGTGGTCGCGGTGGTCGTCACCGGTCTGGTGCTCGGGCACAAGCTGCCCCAACTGCTGTCGGCGGCGTCCCGGTTGCAGATCGGCGCGTTCTGGCGGCTGGTCCGTTTCCTGCTGGAGGGCCTGGTCTTCCTGCTGGTCGGGCTGCAACTGCGGGAGGTGCTGCGCGACCTCGACGAGCCGATCGGCTCGCTCATCCTGATCACGTTCGCGGTGCTCGCCGCCGTCTTCCTGACCCGCTTCGTCTGGCTCTTCCCGGCCACCTACCTGGCCCGGCTGGTCCCCCGGGTCCGCCGCCGTGACGCCCGTCCGTCACCGAAGTTCCCGATCATCATCGGCTGGGCCGGCATGCGGGGTGTGGTGACCCTGGCCGCCGCGCTGGCCCTGCCGCTGACCCTGGCCGACGACGAGCCGTACCCCAGGGCGTTGTTGATCTGGCTGGCCTTCGCCGTGATCGTCTTCACCCTGGTCGGTCAGGGCGCCACCCTGCCGCTGGTCGCCCGCCGGTTGAAGCTGCCGCAGGACGACCCGGTGCAGGACGCGCTCTCGGCGGCCGCCGTGCAGCAGCAGGCCGGCAAGGCCGCCCAGGACCGCCTCGACGAGTTGGCCGACAGCGCACCGGATGCGGTGGTGGACCGGCTCCGCCGAGCGGTGGAGGACCGCACCAACATGACGTGGGAACGACTCGGCGGCGACGAGCGGGAGACCCCCTCGCAGGCGTACGGTCGGCTGCGGCAGGAGATGATCGACGCCGAGCGGGATGTGTTCCGGGCGGCCCGGGACTCCGGTCGGATTCCCGAGGAAGTGTTGGTGCGGGCCTACCGTGACCTGGACCTGGAAGAGTCGTTGCTGCGAGAGGTTGAGAAGTGAGCTGTCAGCACCTGACCGAGGCCGGCGCCGCCGAGCCGCGCACCCCCGACGAGTGCGCGGACTGCGTCGCGATCGGCGACACCTACTGGGTGCACCTGCGCACCTGCCTGAGCTGCGGGCAGGTCGGCTGCTGTGACTCGTCGCCGAACCAGCACGCGGGCAAGCACTTCGCGTCGACCAACCACCCGGTGATCCGCTCGGCGCAACCGGGCGAGGCCTGGCGCTGGTGCTTCGTCGATGAGGAGATCGGCTGACCGTCAGCCCCGGTGCGGTGACTGGTCGGCGCGCGCGGCCCGGTCTGCCCGGTCGGCCACTGCGCGTCGGGTGAGCGGCGGCACGGCGAGGCCGGTGAGCGCGAGCAACCCCGCCAGCGCCAGCCAGCCGGCCGGGCCGCCGTCGATGATCAACCAGGTCAGCAGGGCCGGGCCGGCCGCGCGGACCAGCCCGGCGAGCAGTCCGTCGACCCCCTGGTAGGCGCCGAGGGCGTCCGGGGCGGCGAGGTCGTAGGCCAATGCCGCCCCGGCCCCAGCGTGCCACAGGTCGCCCACCGTGTAGATCACCGTCGCCCCCAGCAGCAGGCCGACCGCCACCGCGGTGGGCACGACGGCGGTCGCGGCCCAGAGCAACATCCCGGCCGCGAGCACCAACCCCGCCCGGCGCATCGCCGCCGCCGCCGGCACCGCGTGCTGGGCGCTCCCGCTGAGCCGTACGGCGAGCAGCACCGTGAGCAGCGTGTTGACCAGCAGGAGGGCGGAGACCGTCACCGGAGGCGCATCGGTGTGCGCCACCACCCACAGCGGCAGCACCAGCGTCAACGCCACGTGGTGCACGGAGAGCACCGCCGAGGCTCCGGCGACCGCGAGGAACGGCCCGTCGCGCAGCGCCCGACCGGCTCGCTGACCCAGGGGTCGCCGGGCCGGCGGGTACGCCGGAAGTCGCATGACCAGCGCCGCCGAGACCAGATAGGTGGCGACGTTGCCGAGCACCAGCAGCCGGTACGCCCACCCGGTGTCCGCCACCAGCGCGAACGCGGCCAGCCCCGCACCGAGCGCCACGCCCAGGTTGGCCACCGCGCGCAGGGTGGCGAAGGCGTGCACCCGGCCCCGCGGACCGCCCACCGCGGCGACAAGCGCTGCGCGGACGGCAAGGTTGCCGGAGATCAGCAGAGCGTCCAGTGTGGCCACCAGCAGAAAGACCGGAAAAGAACCGACCAGCAGGTACGCGGCGGCGACGGCGGCCTGCGCCAGTTGCAGAACGGCACGGAGGCTCCGAGGGTCACGTCGGTCGGCGAGCCCGCCGAGCGGCACGCTGGCAGTGAGCCCGACCAGGCCGGCGAGAGTGAGCCCGAGCCCCACCTCGGTCGGGGTCAGCCCCACGGCGCGGGTGAGGAAGAGCGCCGCACCAGTCACCCACAGCCCGGTACCGACCGTGTTGGCGAGGGTGGCCAGCGACAAAGTGCGCAGCCGACCGGGCGCCGGCAGCGGCGACAGCGCCCGCCAGCGGCCGCCAACCTGCGCCGTGGTGCCCACACCTCGACCGTAGGGCCACCGGATGCGCGTCGACGTCCCTCCGGATGCGGCATCCGTCACAGCCCGCCTGCGGATCGTTCCTCGGATTCGAACAGTTCGCGGGGCGCGGCTTGTTCGCGGCTGCGCTCGTTCATTGGCGGCGACTTGTTCGCGGCCGCGCTTCTTTGCGGGCTGCGCTTCTTTGCAGGCCCGGTTTTTTGCGGGCGCGCTTTTTTGCGGGCTCGGTTTTTTGCGGATCGGTGGTAGGTCACGTCCGCCGGTGGTACTGGTTGCGGCGCGGGAGCCGGTCGGGGTCGAGCCAGGCCGGTGGAACGAATTCCGGGTGACCGTCGCCGCCGAGCCGGACGGTCCATTCGCCACTGTAGACGTGTCGGTGATGGTGGGCGCAGAGCAGGACGGCGTTGGTCAGGCTGGTGCTGCCGCCGTCGGCCCAGTGGTGGATGTGGTGGGCGTCGCACCAGCGGGGCGGACTGTCGCAGCCGGGGAAGGCGCAGCCTCGGTCGCGCAGGACCAGAGCGCGCCGCAGAGGGCCGGTGACGAGTCGGCGTTGCCTGCCCACGTCGAGCGTCTGGCTGCTGCCGCCGAGGACGGCGGGCAGG
Source organism: Micromonospora sp. NPDC005324 (assembly GCF_040607155.1). NCBI lineage: Bacteria > Bacillati > Actinomycetota > Actinomycetes > Micromonosporales > Micromonosporaceae > Micromonospora > Micromonospora sp. NPDC005324. The sequence goes on from NZ_JBEXGE010000010.1 coordinate 41,307, forward strand.
ATCGCCGCGTCGCAGGCGAGCCGACGAACCGTCTCCGGGGTGAGTCGCAGGTCGGTGTCGAGAGTGCCGGCGTCGAGCTGCCTGGCCAACGTATCGAAGCTGGTGGTGACGACGAGCTGGGCGGGATCGCCGCCGTGCTCGGGCAACTCGCCGGTGCGCAGAGCGAGCCGGCAGAGGTCGGCGAGCGCGTCGTGCCGGCGTTGCCCGGGAGAACGTGGATCGTCCGGACCGGACGGTGCGGTCAGCGGGTCGATAGCAGCGCGCAGCAGGCCGGCCGCCTCGGCATTCAGGCTGCCGGACAACCGCAGCCGGCCGTCCCGCAGCTCGGACAGCGTCACGTGACGGTCTCGTTGGGCTCGGTTGGCCTCGGCCTCCATCGCCGCCTTGGCGGCGGCGTCGGCGAGCTCCGGGGCGACGTGATCGAGGATCCGGCTGCCCAGCTTGCGCAGCAGGGTCGGCTCGAACTGCCCGGCCCACTCGACCAGGACGCCGACTGCCTTGTGGGCCGCCTCGCTGCCGGCGGCCGTGTGCACTGTGCTGACCGTTTCGGCGATGACCCGGACCTGCTCCACGTCGACCGCTCCGCTGGCCAGCGCGTCCCGTACACCGGTCGGAGCGGTGTCGAGCGTCGCGGCCAGCTCGACCAGACGGCGGGCGGCACCGACGCCGAGGCGCAGCCGGTCGCGCAACCACACGGCCGTCGAGGACGCCCCCTGCGCGGTCGCGGTGCCTCGACCGTCCAGCTCCCGGACGAGGGCCAGCTTGACCGCGGCCAGGCGTTGCTCGAGCCGGTGCGCAGCGTCGAGTGCCGCGACGAGGTCGTGCTCCGGAAGAGCCCACGCCGACGCGTCGAGGCAGTCAGCGACTGCCGCCTCCGCCTGCGTCAGCTCCTCCACCATGGACCAAACCTAGAACAGGTGTACGACACTTTGCCGATCGGCCGGTAGGCCAGGTTCGGCTGCTTCGAGCAGCGTCGTTGCGTGGCGACTCGAACCTGACCGAGAGGGCCTTGGGCGTAGCCCGGGCACCGGCTCTTGGCCCGCGCGGCGTAGGTCATCCTGCGCCACCTGGCTCAGCGGCTGGTGGCGTCGACGAGGCGTTCGGTGGCGAGGCAGGAGACGAGGCATCGTTCCTTTGCGTCACCACTCAGCCGGGCGGTCCAGTCGGTGAGGCCGCCGTCGCCGATCTCCAGGCTGCCGCCCAGGACGGTGATCCGCAGGGCACAGCCCGTGTAGTAGCCGCGACCTCGGGATCGCTCCGGTTCGTCCACCAGGGGCACCACGTCATTGGCGAGCCCTGGTCGGACAGTGTCGGCCAGCCGCTCCCGGACCACCGGGTCGTCGAAGGTGGTGACGTGCAGCCGAGGCGCGGCCGCCGGTGCCAACTCGGCGAGCACGGCCCGCCAGTAGCTGAGGTGTCGGATCAGCAGCCGGGCCTGCGTGTCGCCCGAGCCAGTGTCCCGGGCAGTGGACACCAGCGCGAAGAGGCGGAAGTGCGCCGACGCGCCACCGCCGAAATCCTGCGCCCGCAGCACCCGGTGGGCGGCGGCCAGGTGCACCTCGCTCTGCCGTCGACGACGTACGGCCGCCTCGACGGCGAGAGCGTTCGTGGGGTCGCTCAGCACCTCGCCAGCGCGCATGGTGGTGACGATCCTGTTCTGGCTGACCGGTGCGACGGCCGAGCAGGTGCCAAGCGGCACTACCGGCGCCAGCTCCACTCCGGCGACGTCGGCGGGCAGCAGTTGCCACATCCGGGCCTCCACCCGCGCGAGCGCACGTGGGTCGGTGCGGGCCGGGCGGACGAAGCGGTCCTCGTGCCAGCGGCGGACCACCTCGGGCGGACGCACGGCTGCCGCCCGGTCGCGGGCCACGCCCAACAGCAGTGTGCGCAGGTCCGTGCCGGACAGCCCGGCCAGCGCGGTCCGCGCCCCGGCCGGCATCGCCGCCCACACCCGACGCTCCGCGCCAGTTGGTTCGTCGCCATCCACCGCGGCACCGTGGCCTACTCGGCCAGATCGATCCCTGTCGGCCTGCTGGTCGCCATCCACGGCGGCACCGTGGCTTACTCGGCGCGACCGATCCCCGCCGGCCAGATCGTCGCCATCCACAGCGGAACCGTGGCTTACTCGGCGCGACCGATCCCCGCCGGCCAGATCGTCGCCATTCATGACGTCACAATGGCTGACGTGGCGCAACCGATCCATCGGTTTTGCGGCGGGCCTGGTGATTCGTTCACGTCATCAGCTCGACAGCGTCTGTCGTAGGCATCCGTCCGCTCGCCGCGAACGGCCTCCCGGCGGGCCAGCGACGTCCGCCGGGAGCGCACCGCCGCCGCCACAGTGGGCGTGGCACTGCGAGCAGTCCTGCGGGTGGCACACGCCGCCTGCGCACAAGCCAGATGGGCGACGGGGAATCTCGGCCTTCCGGCTGCCACCATTGATGATCATCGAGGCCGGACAACGGTCGTGACTCCCTCTATGCTTCACCGACGGTGCGAGCGTCGACGGGGGACGGGCATGATTGGCACGGTCATCTTCGATGTCGGTGGGACCATCCTCGACGAGTCCCACGAGTTCGCGGCGTGGGCCGACTGGCTCGGCGTGCCCCGGCACACGTTCTCGGCCGTCTTCGGCGCGGTGATCGCCCGGGGTCTGGACTATCAGGAGACGTTCCGGGTGTTCCGGCCCGACTTCGATCTCACCATCGAGCTGGAGCGTCGGGCGGCCGCCGGCCAGCCGGAGTCGTTCGCCGAGGAGGATCTCTACCCGGACGCGCGGGGGTGCCTGGAGTCCTTGAAGGACCAGGGCCTGTTCGTGGGCCTGGCCGGTAACCAGCCAGCTCATGCGGAGGCGACCCTGCGCGATCTCGACCTCCCGGTGGACGTGATTGGCACGTCGCACGGGTGGGGCGCGGCAAAGCCGTCACCGGCGTTCTTCGAGCGGGTCGTCGCAGTGGGCGGTGGTGTCGCGTCGTCGATCCTCTACGTCGGCGACCGGCCCGACAACGATGTGCGCCCGGCCCTGGAGGCGGGCATGAAGACGTGCCTGATCCGACGCGGTCCGTGGGGGCACATCCTCAATCCCTCCACAGTGGCCGGGCGGTGCCTCTTCCGAATCGACTCGCTGGACGAACTCCCGAGCCTGGTAGCGAAGCACAACGCGGCCGGCGGTTGACCCGCCGGCCGCGCGATCGTGCGGTCCCGGTGGCCGCCCTCCCCGGGCGGCCACCGGGACGTCGGTCAGGTCAGTGAGCAGGCCGCCCCGTTGACAGTGACCAGGCCGGGGTTCGGGTTCGCGCCGCCGCCTGTCGTCGCGTTGAAGCCGAACGTCACAGTGCCGCCGGGTGCGATCTTGGCGTTGTACGACTCGTTGCGCGCGGTCACCGTCGCGCCGGACTGGGCGACCTTCGCCAGCCACGCCTCGCGTATCCGCTGGTCACCGGTGAACGCGAAGCGCACGCTCCAGCCGTTGATGGCCGCGGTGCCCGTGTTCTGGATGGTCAGCTGCCCGGTGAACCCGGTGCCGCCCTGCCAGGCGCCGTAGTTGGTGTAGCGCGCCGTGCAGGTGGTGGCCGGCACGGCGCCGGCGTCACCCTGGTCGGCCAGGAACGAGGAGATCCACGCCAGCGCCGAGTTCCAGTTGATCGCCACCTCGTTGGTCGAGTACGAGTTGATGTCGTCGACGTAGCAGAACATCGGCTTGCAGCCGGCGAGCAGTTGCGCCACGAACGGGTCCTGGAGGGCGGCGTTCGGGCCACCGGCGAGGGAGCCGGCGGGCGGTCGGGGCAGGTTCGGGTCGAGCTGGTGGCCGAAGATCCGGCTGTGCTGGTTCTGCGCGGCGTGCTCTCCCCACCCGGTGACGTAGGAGATGTTCAGGGCGTTGCGACCGAGGATGTAGTCCATGGCCTGTACGGCGCCGTCGCGGTAGACGGGGTTGCGGGTCAGGTCGAACGCGGTGGCCAGCACCACGGCGTTGTTGATGACGTTGCTGTTGCCGCCCCAGAAGTAGCTGTTGGCGTCACCGGGCATCGGCAGCCCGTACGCCTGCTGGCGCAGCTCGGCCAGGTACGTGTCGGCGGCGGCGGTGACCGAGGCGCGGACCCGGGCCAGATCGGCGGCGGGTAGCCCGTTCGGCACGGTGGCCAGGTCGAGGCGGCCCAGCGCGGCCACGCTCTGCCAGCCGAAGCCCCGTGCGTCGAACACGTTTCCGGTGTGGTGCGGTGAGGCGGTCACGTCGGCCAGGTAGTTCTGCGCCCCGGTGGTCAGGTACAGCTCGGCCGCCGCCCAGTAGAACTCATCGGTGACGGTGCTGTCGTCGTACGCGCCGCCGCCGGTGCCGTCGGTCGGGCTGGCGTACACCGCCGGGTGGGCCTTGGCCGCGGCGTAGGCGGTCTTCGCGGCAGTGCCGCAGCGGGTCGCGAACGCCGCGTCGTAGGGGGCGAAGAGCCGGGCGCACTGGGCGGCGGTGGCGGCCAGGTTGAGGGTGGCCGCGGTCGACGGCGGGTGCAGCTCGCGCGGCTGCGGGTCGTCGTGCGGGGCGAGGGGCAGCCCGGTCCAGTTCTGGTCGTGGATCTTGTGGTGGACCATGCCGGCGAGCGGCTTGCCGGCGGGCACCTGCATGCGCAGCAGGAATTCCAGCTCCCAGCGGGCCTCGTCGAGGATGTCCGGCACCCCGTTGTCGCGCTCGGGCACCCGCAGCGTGCCGTCGGCGAGTTCGGCGCCGCCGTTGGCGGTGGCCGCCGTCCTGGTCCGCTCGAAGGTGTTCAGCAGCTGGTAGGTGGCGATGCCGCCGTTGACCACGTACTTGCCGTGGTCGCCGGCGTCGTACCAACCACCGCGCACGTCCAGGGAGTAGTCGCAGACACCCGGCTGGCAGGGCACGCTGGTGTCGCCCTGGTTGGGTGCGACGCCTAGGTGGCCGGCGGGTCGGGCGTATTCGTCGCCGATCAGGTCACCGTCGATGGCGATGCCGCTGCGTTGGGCGTAGAAGAACTGCAACGAGTCGGAGCGCAGCTGGTCGTAGAGGGCGCCGGAGATGTCGAACGGGTGGCTGGTCTCGCCGTCCACGGTGAGCGTGAGCCCGGTGCCGGGGGTGCGGTAGCTGGAGAAGTCGACGGTCTGCACGTTCTGCCCGGAGGCGGCGTCGACACCGCGAGCGGTGGTGGTGCCACTGGCCACGACGGCACCGGCGGCGCTGCGTAGCTGCCAGGGCAGCGCTCCGGTGGCCTCGGTGACGACAGTGGCGTTCTTCGGGCCGCCGGGAAGGTAGCCGACCTGGTTGACGCGCACCCGTGGCCCGGTGTCCGGCTCGTACGGCTCGGGCGGCTCGCCGCCGCGCAGCGACACGTCGTCCAGGCAGATGGTCTGCGCCTGGGCGGAACCGCCGACCTGGAAGATCAGTTGGGCGCTGGGGTTGTCGTCCGGGACGGTGAAGGTCTGCTCGACCCGCTGGAGGGTGCCGGTCGCTGTGGCGTCCACTGCCGCGTACGTGGTGTACGGGGCGCTGCCGAGCTGCAACACGGCCTTGACCGCGGCGCCGGGGGTGGCGGAGACCGCGAAGCCGAGGGTGTATTCGGCGCCGGCGATCAGTGGTACCCCGTCCTGGCCGATGCCGGCGTCCCACGGGTTGGCCAGCCCGCCCGCGACGGTGGTGCAGAGCTGGCCGTCGGTGACCGCCAGCGCGCCGGTGCCGAAGGAGAACCAGGGGCTCACACCGGCGCTGAAGTCGCCGTTGTCGATCTGCTCGGGGGCGTCCGGCGGTGGGTCGGCGTGGGCCGCGCCGGCGCCAGCGCCGGTGAGGGCCAGAGTGGTCGCCGCAGCCAACAGCAGGCGGCGTCGGGATGGCGTCACGGGGAGTCCTTCCGGGACGGAAAGTGGGACGGTGGCGGTGGCACTGTGGTGCTGAGAAAAGCTGGGAGCGCTCCCAGGTATCGGCTCGATGTTTCCAGTGCCGGTACGCCATGTCAATTGATCTGGTTGGATGGGTTTCCGCATCCGACGAGGGCGGTCAGCCCGACTGGCATCCCCCGACGCGTCGCCACCCGGACGTGAGATTGGCCGCGCCACGCGCCGTCGTCCTGATCTCCTAGAGACAACTGCGCCCTTCGCCTGGCAGGCTGCCTCCCATGACCCTGAAGCTGCGTTCCGTGGGAACGAGCGACCGTGGGCTGATCCGCAGCGGAAACCAGGACGCCCTGCACGCCGGCACCTGGCTCGTCGCCGTCGCCGACGGCATGGGCGGAATGGCCGCCGGCGACCTGGCCAGCGCCCTCACCATCGACGCGGTCGCCCCGCTGGACGTGGAGACACCCGAGGACGCCCTGGTGGCCGCGCTCGAAGGTGGCATCGCTCTGGCCACCTCCCGGATCCGACAGGCGGTCGCCCAGGACCCCGAGCGCCAGGGCATGGGCACCACACTGACCGCCCTGCTCTTCGCCCGTACCGGCAGTTGCCTGGCACTCGCACACGTCGGCGACTCCCGGGCCTACCTGTACCGCGAGGGCGTGCTCAAGCAGGTCACCCGGGACGACACGTTCGTCCAGATGCTGGTGGATCAGGGCGTGATCACAGCGGACCAGGCCAGCAGCCACCCGCGCCGGGCCGTGGTCACCCAGGCGTTGCAGGGCGAAGAGGTCTCCCCGTCGTACGCGACAATGGTGCCCCGGGCCGGCGACCGGTGGCTGCTGTGCAGCGACGGCCTCTCCAACGTGGTCCGCCCGGACACCCTCACCGAGGTGCTCAGCGGCTATCCGGACCGGGACGCCTGCGCCGCCAAGCTGATCGACCTGGCCCTGCACGCCGGCGCGCCGGACAACGTCACAGTCGTGGTGGCCGACGTCGTCGAGGAGTAGACCGACGCTCAGCGCCGGCGCGGCGTGGCGTGCCGGGTGGGTGTCGCCGTTCCCGGATCCTCCGGCCACGGGTGCCGGGGATAGCGCCCGCGCAGCTCGGAGCGGACCTGCGGATAGCCGGTACGCCAGAAGGACGCCAGGTCGGCGGTGACCGCCACCGGGCGGCCGGCGGGGGAGAGCAGGTGCAGCAGCACCGGCACCCGACCGTCGGCGATGCGGGGGGCCGCCGGCCAACCGAACGTCTCCTGGAGCTTCACGGCGAGCACCGGCGCGCCCGGGTCGCCGTAGTCCAGCCGGATCCGAGAACCACTCGGCACTTCGATCCGCTCCGGGGCCAGCTCGTCGAGGCGGGCGGCCTGCGCCCACGGCAGCAACCGACGCAGCGCCGACGACACGTCCACTCGCGCCAGGTCGGCCCGGCGTCGCGCGGCGGCCAGCTCCGGGCCCAGCCAACTCGGCGCGGCGTCGAGCAACGAGTCGTCGCCGACCTCCGGCCACGGCTCGCCCAGGTGGTGCCGCAGGAACGCGAGCCGCTCGCGCAGCGCCCGCGCCGCCGGACTCCACTGCAACAGGCCCAGCCCGTCCTGGCGCAGGCCGGTCAGCAACGCGGCGGCCACCTCCGCCCGGTCCGGCCGGTCCAGTCGCCGCTGGACCAGCTCGATAGCGCCCAGCCGGGTCACCTCCCGGGCCACCACGTCCCCGTCGGACCAGCCGACCTCGCGGCCGGTGCGCAGCAACGGACCGGCCGCCTCCCGGGCCGTCGCCTCGTCCACCGGGGAGGCCCGGCGGATCCGGGCCGACGGCGCGCCGGGGGTGCGGTCCGCGACCGCCACCGCCAGCCAGTCGGACCCGGTCAGCCCCGAGCCGGCCGCCAGCTCCGCGGCGGTCCCGCCGGTCATCAGGTACGCCGAGCCGCCCGGTCGCCGCACCCGGGCCAACCGTTCCGGGTACGCCAGACCGACGAGCAGGCCGGCGGCGAGATCGTCGCTCAGCCCACCCGAGCCGGTGCGGCCGGTGGCGTCGGCGCGGCCCTTCGGCGGGGCGCCGGCCGGCAGCGCGGCCCGCAGCCGGCGTACCTCGGTGCGCCACCGGGCTGTCGCGCCCGCGTCCACGCCGGCGCGCAGCCGACGCCAGCCGGCGACCAGATCGTCGCCGGGGCCGGCCGCACTGTCCTCGGCGAGGAGGGCGACCACCTCGGCGGCCCGGTCGGCGCCGACCCGGGCGGCGCCGTCGAGCAGCGCCCGGGCCAACCGTGGGTGCGCCCCGGCGGTGGCGATCGAGCGTCCCCGCGCCGTGATCCGACCGTCGGTGTCGACCGCGCCCAGGGTCTCCAGGGTGTCCCGGGCCACCGTCATCGCGGCGACCGGCGGCGCGTCGGGCAACGCGAGCCCGACGCCGTCCGGTCGGCCCCAGGCGGCCAGCTCCAACGCGAAGCCGGTCAGGTCGGCGGTGGCGATCTCCGGCTCGGCGCGGGCGGGCAGCCGCTCGTGGGTCGCCGCCGACCAGCAGCGGTAGACGTACCCGGGGGCCTCCCGGCCGGCCCGGCCAGCCCGCTGGGTGGCGGCGGCGCGGGAGACCGGCACGGTGACCAGCGCGCCCAGCCCACGGGCCAGGTCGATCCGGGGCACCCGGGACAGCCCGGCGTCCACCACGATCCGCACACCCGGGACGGTCAGGCTGGTCTCGGCCAGCGCGGTGGCGAGCACCACCCGCCGCCGGTCCGCGCGACGCAGCGCGGCGTCCTGCTCGGCGCCGCGTTGACGGCCGTGCAGCGGCAGCAGCGCGACCGCGTCGCGCAGGTCGGCCAGCCGGCCGGTGACCGCCGCGATCTCGCCGGCCCCGGGCAGGAAGACGAGCACGTCGCCGTCGTGCTCGCGCAGCGCCCGCCGGACGGTGGCGGCCACGTGGTCGAGCAGGGCCCGATCCACCGGCCCGGCCCCGGGCGGGGCGATCGGGCGCGCCGGGGGCACCCAGATCCGCTGCACCGGATGCAACGCCGAGTCGGCCCGTACCACCGGGGCCGGGGTGGGCCCGCCCAGCAGCGCGGCGAACCGGTCGGTGTCCGGGGTCGCCGACATGGCCAGCAGCCACAGGTCCGGCCGGAGGGTGGCGCGCGCCTCCACTGTGAAGGCCAGCGCGAGGTCGGCGTCGAGTTGGCGTTCGTGGCACTCGTCGAGCAGCACGGCACCCGTGCCGGGCAGCTCCGGGTCGTGGTGCAGCCGGCGGACCAGCAGACCGGTGGTGACCACCTCGATCCGGGTGGCCGGGCCGACCCGCCGCTCGCCGCGCACCGCGTAGCCGACCCGCTCACCGACCCGCTCGCCGAGCAGCTCGGCCATGCGCCGGGCAGCGGCACGGGCCGCCACCCGGCGGGGTTGGGCGATCACCACCCGACCGGTCACCCGGTCGGCCACGGCCAGCGGCGCGAGGGTGGTCTTGCCGGTGCCCGGCGGGGCCACCAGCACACCGGCGCCGGCCGCGTCGAGTGCCGCGACCAGCGCCGGCAGCACCGGACGGACCGGCAGGTCAAGTGTTACGTCGGAGAGCACGGCCCAGTCTCGCACCGGGACGGGTGCGTCAGGAGCGACGGACCTCGCCGACGCCGAGCACGAAGGCCCGCCAGGCCGTCGCACCGAAGGCGAGCACCGGGCCGGAGCGGTCCTTGCTGTCCCGGACGGCGGCCTGACCGTCGACTGTCGCGACCTCCACGCAGTTGCCGTTGCCGCTGCTGCGCGTGCTGGTGCGCCAGTCCGCTCGGGTCAGGTCGTACGCCGTCATCCGCGGTACCTCTCGTCTGCGTCGGCGTGCCGCAGAAGCGGTCACGCAAAGTTACGAGAAGCATGCTCAAGACGGGTCAACGACGCCGTCGGATCGAGCGCCATCCGGCACAGCTCCTCGTGCAGAAGGCTATACCCGAGCACATGATCGGCTTCCTCCAGAGCCAGCCCCATCGTGAGGTTATCCAGGTAAACCACTGACGCGTCGGCGGCATCGGCGAAGTTGAGGATCACGTACGGGGTGCTCATCGCGGGATGCCCGCCGGCCGTGAAGGGTAGTACCTGAATTGTCACGTTGGGTAGCTGCGCGATCCGGCTCATGTGGACCAGTTGTTCGGCCATCACCGCGGCGCCGCCGACCGGGCGCAGGAGCACCGCCTCGTTGAGGATCACCGACAGGTCGACCGGGTCCTCGCGGCGCAGCACCTCCTGCCGGCGGAGTCGGGCGGCGATCTTGCGCTCCAGACCGTCCTCGCCGGCGGTGCGCCGGAAGATCTCCCGGGCGTACGCCTCGGTCTGCAACAGCCCGGGCACCGACTCGGCCTCGTACGTGCGCAGCGCCGCCGCCTCCGCCTCCAGCCCGACGTAGAACTCGAACCACTCGGGGAGCACGTCGCTGTAGTTCTGCCACCAGCCGCGCTGCTGTGCCCCTCGGGCGATCTCGATCAGCGCTTCGGCATCCGAACCGGTCACCTCGTACAGGGCGAGGGCGGCCCGCACGTCGCGAGGTTTGATGCCGATCTGCGCCGTCTCGATCCGGGAGAGGTTGCTCTTCGACATGTCGAGCTGACGGGCGGCCACATCGAGGGTCATGCCCGCGCGTTCCCGGAGTTGGCGGAGTTCCCGCGCGATGCGGCGGCGCCGCACGGTCGGGCTGGCGGCGGGTCGGATGGTGGGAGTGGCGATCACCGTCCGAGTCTGCCACGACAAGATCCGCAGGTCGCAGATGCACGGAGTGCAACTTTCAAATCTGGGAGTTGCGTTGCAGTAGCTGTCGGTGCATCCTTTCCCGGTCGCGATCACTGTGGACATACCTGTGCGGGAGGACCGTTGCTCATCGCCGACGAGTTCTTCCTGATCGCACACAACGACAGTCGTGGCAAGGCCAAACTCCACCCGGCGGCGACCGGGCTCGGGCTGGCCGGCGGGCTCCTCGGTGAGCTCATCCTCTATGGACACATCACCGTCATGGCGGGGCAGGTCACCGTCATCGACCGACGTCCGCCGGCCGACGCTCTGGCGCACACGGTGCTGGACCAGTTGGTCGGCGAGGCCCAGCACCGGGAGCTGCGCACCTGGCTGAGTTTCCTGGCGCAGAGCGCGACGGCCTCGGTGGGAGAACGACTGGCCCGCGCCGGGGTGCTGCGCCGCCAGGAGAGTCGCCGGCTGCTGCGTACCTCGGTCAGCTACCTGCCGATCGACCTCAACGCGGTGGCCTGGCCGGCCACCCGGCTGCGGGCCCTGCTGGACCGGCCGGACCCGCCGGGCGTGCCGGACGCCCTGCTGCTCGGCCTGGTCGTGGCCGCCGGGCTGACCCGCGAGGTGCTGTGGAGCGCCGGCCCTCGCGCGCACCACCGGTTGAACGTCCTCATCCCCGCGCTGCCGGCCCCCCTCAAGGAACTCGTCGGGCACACCGAGGCCGCCGTCGGCGCCGCCGTGCTGCGTGGCATCCCCTGACCCCCCCGGTAACCCCCAACCCTCCCCTCGACAATCGGAGTAGTCGCATGCCCCCGACATCGACAGTCGACCGACCCAGCAACGTCTCCGAAGCCCTGGCCCGAGGCCGCCTCGGCATCCCGTCGGTCATCTTCTTCGTCCTCTCCGCCGCCGCGCCGCTGACAGTGGTGGCCGGCGTCGTCACCACCGGCTACGGCGTCATCGGGGTGACCGGAATCCCGCTGGCCTTCCTGCTGATCGCCGCGGTGCTCGCGCTCTTCTCGGTGGGTTACGTGGCGATGTCCCGCCGGGTGGAGAACGCCGGCGCCTTCTACGCCTACATCTCCCGAGGGCTCGGCCGACCGGCCGGCGTGGGCGCCGCCTGGATCGCGCTGATCGCGTACAACGCGTTGCAGGTCGGGCTGTACGGCACCATCGGTGTGGCGGCCGAGCCGGTGCTCGACCGGATCTTCGGCGGGCACCCGCACTGGGCCGTCGTGGCCCTGGTGGCGTGGGCGTTGGTCGGCCTGCTCGGCCTGCTCCGGGTCGACCTCAACGGCATGGTCCTGGCCGCGCTGCTGGTCGCCGAGATCGTGGTGGTCCTCGTCTTCGACCTGGGGCAGCTCGGCAACCCGGCCAACGGTGAGGTCAGCTTCGCCCCGTTCTCGCCGGACAACCTCTTCGTGCCGGGCGTCGGCGCGGTGCTGGTGCTCGCCGTCCTCGGCTTCGTCGGCTTCGAGTCGGCGGTGGTCTTCAGTGAGGAGAGCAAGGACCCGAAGCGGACGGTCCCGCTGGCCACCTACCTCTCGGTGGCGATCATCGCCGGGCTGTACGCGCTGTCGTCCTGGACCATGACGGTCGCCGTCGGGCAGGACCAGATCGTCGCCGAGGCCGGCGAGCAGAGCGTCGGGCTGATCTTCAACCTGGCCGCCGCGCAGCTCGGCGACACGGCGGTCACCATCGGGCAGGTGCTCTTCCTGACCTCGGTGCTCGCCGCGATGATCTCGTTCCACAACACCACTGCCCGCTACACGTTCGCGCTCGGTCGGGAGCGGGTGCTGCCGGCGGTGTTCGGGCAGACCTCGGCCCGTACCGGGGCGCCGCGGGCCGCCTCGGTGGCGCAGAGCGTCCTCGGACTGCTGGTCATCCTGCTGTACGCGATCAACGACTGGGATCCGGTGGTCCAGCTGTTCTTCTGGGTCGGCACCACCGGCGGCTTCGGCGTCCTGCTGCTGATCGCCACCACCTCGGTGGCGGTGATCGCCTACTTCGCCCGCTCGGCTGGCGGCGAGAACCTCTGGCGACGGGCCATCGCGCCCGGCCTGGCCACCATCGCGCTCTTTGTGATCATCTGGTTGGCCGTGTCGAACTTCGCCAACCTGCTCGGCGTCGCGCCGGACTCCACGCTGCGCTGGGCGCTACCCGCCGCGTACCCGGTGGCAGCCCTGCTGGGCATCGCCTGGGCCCTGCTGCTGCGGAGCAACCGCCCGGACACGTACGCCCGGATCGGCCGGGGAGCGGCGAGCGCCGCGGCCGCCGTCGAGCCGGAAGCGCCGGCCGCCGTGAAGGTGACCCGATGAGCGTGGTCATCGAGCAACTCGGGCCGGAGGAGACCACCCTCGTGGCGGGTCGGATCGCCGAGGCGTTCACCGTCCTGGAGGTGACGTACTGGCTGGTCCCCGACCCGAGCAAGCGGGAGGCGGTACTGGCCGGCGACTTCGAGATCCTGGTCGGGCACGCGATGCGGCACGGCATCGTCCACGCCACAGCGGACCGGGCCTCGGTAGCGGTCTGGTTTCCGTCGGTCGGCGAGCCGGCGCCGCCGCCGGCGGACTACGACGCCCGACTGGCCGCCGCCTGCGGCGAGTGGACCGACCGGTTCCAGCACCTCGACGAGCTGTTCGCGGCGAACCACCCGCACCCGGACCACCACCACCTCGCGTTCCTGGCGACCCGGCCCGACCGGCAGGGGCAGGGCTTGGGGAGCGCGTTGATGCGGCACCACCACGCCTGGCTGGACGTCAACGGGATGCCGGCGTACCTGGAGGCGAGCAGCCCGCGCAGCCGGGACCTGTACGCGAAGCACGGCTACCTGGCCGGCGAGCCGTTCCGGGTGCCCGACGGCACGCCGTTCTGGCCGATGTGGCGGGAGCCGGTCGGGCACTGAGCTGGTCAGGTCGACGCGACCAGCACGTACTGTGATTGCACTGTAACGCTCACGTGACAGCACGGAGGGCCGGGTCCATGGACCCGGCCCTCCGCTCGTTAACTGATCAGTACGTGCCGTCGAGCTGGCCGCGCAGCTTGGTCAGCGCCCGGGTCAGCAGCCGCGAGACGTGCATCTGCGAGACACCGATCTGGTCGGCGATCTGCGACTGGGTCAGGTTGCCGTAGAACCGGAGCGTGAGGATCTTCTGCTCGCGCTCGTCGAGGGTGGCCAGCGCCGGGCCGAGGGCGACCCGCAGCTCAGCCAGCTCGAACTCGCTGTCCTCGCCGCCGAGCATGTCGCCCAGCTCGGTGGCGCGCTCGCCGTCGCCGGTCGGGGTGGACAGCGACACCGCGTTGTACGCGCGGGCGCCTTCCAGGCCCTCCAGCACCTCTTCCTCGGTGAGCTTGAGGTGCGCGGCGATGTCGGCGACCGTCGGCGAGCGGCCGAGGGTCTGCAGCAGCGAGCTGTTGGCGTCGGAGATGGCCAGCCGCAGCTCCTGGAGCCGGCGGGGCACCCGGATGTCCCAGGTGCGGTCCCGGAAGTGCCGCTTGAGCTCACCGATGATGGTGGGGATCGCGTAACCGGCGAAGTCGACACCGCGCTCGGGGTCGAACTTGTCGATGGCCTTGATCAGGCCGATCGCGGCGGTCTGCGCCAGGTCGTCGTTCGGCTCGCCACGCCCGCTGTAGCGGTGGGCCAGGTGGTTGGCGAGCGGCAGCCACGCCTCGATCGCCCGGTCCCGCAGCGCGGCGCGCGACGGGTGGTTGGCGGGCAGCGCCGCCATCGCGTTGAGCAGGTCGGCGGCGCTGTCGGTGAGAGCGCGTGGGTCGAGCTTGGTGGTGGCCTTGACGGGGGCGCTCGGCTGCTCGGTGATCGTTGGCGCGGTCATGGGTGGTCCTCCCTGCACCTCGTCCGCTGACGAAAAGGTGTGACGCTTTGGTTTAGCTTCCAATTGGCCGTTCGGGAGTCACCTTAACCTGATCGTCTCCCAGAAATCTAGCCGAAAGGTTGATGCACTTAAGGTGTGTCCAGTGACAAAACGGGCATATTGCGCAGAAGTTGGGATGACTGTGAGAGTCCTTACCCACTGATCCGGCTGTGGAACGCTGCCCGGTCGGGCGACCGGTTCGGCCGATCGGCCCACGGGTCGCGTCGACTGGTCAACAGGAAATCCGACAAGTCGCCAGGAGTGTCGACTATCCGTCCTTGTCCCGCTGGTGGGACCGGCCGTAGCGTCGCGTGTACACACCCGGTTCGGAGGCACCGTGCTCGATCCAGCCGCTCCCCAGCTTGTCGTGAACAGTCGCACCCTCTACTTCAGCTGGCTGCCGGCAGATCCCGACGCGGTCGCCGCGCTGGTCCCACCGGGGCTCTGCCCCCGTCCCGACCGGCAGGTCTTCCTCAACCAGTACATCGTCGACGACGAGACCCAGACCTCCGGCTTCGGCGCGTACTCGCTGACCTACCTCGGCGTCTCGCTCCTGGGCGTCGACGCGCCCGGCGGCCTCAACGCCGGTGGCTGGTGGACCCACTACGTGGCCTCCAGCCGGCGGGTCCGTGAGTACGCCGTCGCTCGCGGCGCCCCGGTGCTCGCCGGGCGCACCCGGATCGACGTGAACGGCGAGGACCTGGTCTCGGAGACGGAGATCGACGGCACGCCGCTGGTCCGGGCTCGGTGTCGGGTGGGGGAGACCGGGCACGTGATCAGCAGTGGGCACCACCGCTACTTCACCCGGCGCGACGGCCAGTTGCTCAGCTCGGCGTACCCGTTCGTCGCCGAGCCGGTCGCTCCGTTCGAGATCGAGTCGGTGGAGTTCCTTCAGCCTGGCCACCCGATGTACGCGCTGCGCCCGGCCAACCCGCTGACCATCGGCTTCGGCTACTACTCACCGCGCTCGTCGTTCGCCTACCCCGGCGGGCTGAACGTGCACGCGGTCGCCGCGCCGGAGCCGGCCCGACCGCTTCACCAGGTGCCGGCCAGCCTCGCGCGCAGCGGCCTCCCGTCCGGGTCGTAGACCAGCCGGTACACCGGCAGCGCCCAGGCCCGGGTGTACCACGGCAACCGCTCGGGGCGGTGCGGGCGCAGCCGCCCGGGCGGCCGTTCTCCCACCTGGCCGTCGTCGTACCACTGCTGGAGCGCGTCGGCGGCGGCCGTGACGGCCGCGACGGCGTCCGCCGGGTCCAGCAGGTCGGCGTCGTCCGCGCCGTCCGGGTCGCGGTCCAGGTGCTCGCGCCACAGCCGCAGTCGCAGGTCCCGGGCGAAGCTGCGCGCGCCGTCGCCCCGCCCAGCCGGATCGGTGGGCTCCCGCTGGTCCGGGGTGTCGTCGAGGACCGCGCAGGACAACTCGCTGTCGTGCGTCCAGGACCGCCGGTTGAAGTTGTCGCTGCCCACGCTGGCCCACACGTCGTCGATCACGCAGATCTTCGCGTGCACGTAGACCGGGTCGCCGGCGTGGTTCTCCACGTCGAACACGTGCACCCGGTCCGGTGCGGCCCGCTCACACAGTGACAGCGCCTGCTCGCGCCCGACCATGTTCGGCGGCAACGCCAGCCTGCCGTCCACGTCCGGGTGGCGGGGAACGACGGCGATCAGGTGCAGGTCCGGGTTGTCCCGCAGCGCGTGCGCGAACAGGTCCGCCACCTCGGCCGACCAGAGATACTGGTCCTCCAGGTAGATCAGCCGGCGGGCTCGGCGCACCGCCTTGGTGTAACCCCGGGCCACGGTCCGCTCGCCGTCGGGTGCGAACGAGTAGCGGGGACGGACAGCGGGGTAGGTGCGCAGCACCTGGATCTGGTGCGGACCGCAGGGCGGCGGATCGGCCGGCTGCTCGGGCAGCGGGTCGGGGCGCAGGTCCGAGCCGCGCAGCCGATCCCGCAGGTAGGCCATCGGGTTCTCCGAGTCCAGTGGCATCGGGTCGGTCCAGCGTTCCCGGAACAGGGTGTCCAACGCGCCCACCACCGGACCGCGCACCGCGAGCTGCACGTCGTGCCAGGGCGGATTGGGTCCGTACCGGGGGGACATCTGCACCGGCTGGGGGTCGCCGTGGTGCGCGGCGTCATCGCGGCGGCTGTGGCACAGGTCGATCCCGCCGGCGAAGGCGACGTCCCGCTCGGACGCGCCCTGGTGCCGCAGCACCACGAGCTTCTGATGGTGCGAGCCGCCGCGCCGGACCCGCTGGTCCAGCAGCACCTCGCCACCGGCCGCCGAGATCGTCTCACTCAGGTCGCGGTTCTCCGCCTCGCTGTACGCCAGGACGTCGAGGTGCGAGCGCCAGATCAACCCCTTGACCACCACACCGCGCTGCGCGGCCTGCGCGAAGAGTTGGGCCACCGTCGGACCGTCCGGGCGCAGCCGCTGGTCCGGGTCACCCCGCCAGTCGGTGAAGAACAGGTGGTCGCCGGGGCCCAGGGCCTCGACCTCGTCGACCAGTCGGTCGAAGTACGCGGCACCGTGAATCAACGGCTCGGCGAGGTTTCCCGTGGTCCAGACGGGTATGCCGGAGACCGGGTTGGCGCGTTCCTCAGCGGTGAGAAACCAGTCCTGCAACGGCACCGTCCAGCCCCCCTGGAGGTCGGCAACGTCCTCACGGTAGGACCCCCGACGCGGGTCCGCACGCCAGGCCGACATACCGGTGACCTGGCCAACGCCATCGGAAGCGACGCGACAACAGCCGAGGAGGCCACACTATGCCCCGCGACACGACGAATCCCGTGACCGAGAACCGCGAGCCGGCGGTGGAGAGCGAACGGGGTGCGCTGGTAGCGGTGTTGGTGATGGTGATTCTGGGTGTCGCCGGGATTTTTGCGGTCTCCTGAGGCGGCGCCGACGCCCCCGGGGTGAACCAGAGGCGTCGGCGCCGAAGTCAGCGGCCGACAGTGGTCAGGGCCGGGTGCCCTGGCCGCCGGTGTGCGGGAGCCGCTCGGTGGGGATCACGCCGAGGCGACCGGCCTGGAAGTCCTCGAACGCCTTGAGCAGCTCGTCGCGGGTGTTCATCACGAACGGGCCGTACTGTGCCACCGGCTCCCGGATCGGCTGACCGCCCATGATGTAGAGGTCCAGTGCCGGCGTGTTGCCGTCCTGCGCGGTGTCCGCGCTGAACCGCAGCGCGTCACCCGGGCCGTGCACCGCGAGCTGGCCGGTACGCACCGGCCGCCGGTCGGTGCCGACCGTGCCGCGGCCGCCCAGCACGTACACCAGGGCGTTGAAATCGGGCCGCCAGGGCAGGTCGACCTGCGCGCCCGGCTGCACCGTGACGTGCGTGATGGTGATCGGGGTGAAGGTCGAACCAGGGCCGCTCTGCCCCGCGACATCGCCGGCGATCACCCGGATCAGCGCGCCGCCGTCGGGCGTGGTGAGCAGCGCCGACTCCCGACCCCGGATGTCCTGGTAGCGGGGCGGGTTCATCTTGGCCGAGCGGGGCAGGTTGACCCACAGCTGGGTGCCGTGGAAGAGCCCGCCGCTCACCACCAGGTGCTCCGGCGGCGCCTCGATGTGCAGCAGGCCGCTGCCCGCCGTCATCCACTGGGTGTCGCCGTCGGTGATGGTGCCGCCACCGCCGTTGGAGTCCTGGTGGTCGAAGACGCCGTCGATGATGTACGTGACGGTCTCGAAGCCGCGGTGCGGGTGCCACGGGGTGCCCTTGGGCTCGCCCGGCGCGTAGTCGACCTCGCCCATCTGGTCGAGGTGGATGAACGGGTCCAGGTCGGTGGTCGACACCCCGGCAAAGGCGCGACGGACCGGGAAGCCCTCACCCTCGAAGCCGCTGGGCGCCGTGGTCACCGTGCGTACCGGGCGGATCGTGGTGGCCTCGTCGAGTCGGGGCAGGCGGGGCAGGACGAGGACGTTGTCGACGGTGATCGCGGGCATGTCGAGGCTCCTAGCGTGAGGCGGGAGTGGTCGAGCTGACCGGCGATGCCCGCAGGCGCTCGCCGAGCCGGTCGAAGACCCGGGTGAGGCAGGCGACCTCGGCATCGTCGAGGTCGTCCATGAAATGGGTACGCACCGACGCCAGATGGTGGGGTGCGGCTTCCCGCAGGGCGAGCAGCCCGGCGGCGGTGAGCACCGCCTCGCTGCCGCGCCGGTCGTCCGGGCAGGGCTCCTTGCTGACCAGGCCACGACGTTGCATGGAGGAGACCTGGTAGGTGAGGCGGCTGGGCGAGAAGATCAACCGGCCGGCCAGCTCGCCCATCCGTAGCCGCTGCCCGGGTGCCTCGGAGAGCAGGACCAGCACGTGGTAGTCGGCGAAGCTGAGGTCGCTGTTGACCCGTAGATCCTCTTCCAGCTGGGTGTAGAGACGCTGGCTGGCCTCGATGTAGGCGCGCCAGGCGGCCTCTCGGGTGCTGTCCAGGCTCTCGGTCATGCCCATGACGATAGCACTCTTTCAAAATTTAAATAACGTCGTTGTGCGTCGCCTGGGTCACTTCTCCGCGCCCTGGCCGCCGGATCGTGCAGCTTTGAAGGAAGTCTGCGTCAAACCGGCGGCGCGCGAGCCTCGGGTTGTGCCAGACTCCGGCCTCGTGAAACACGTGGAACTCTCCGCCGCCGACCTGTTGCTGCGCCCCTGGCGAGACGAGGACGCCCCGGCGGTGCGCGACGCCCTCCGGGACCCGGCGATCGCCCAGTGGAACCCGCAGGGTCGCGACCCGATCGACGACGAGGTCGCGCTGCTCTGGGTGCGTCGCCGAGCCGACTGGTCCACCGGTGGTCATGCCTCGATGGCGGTCACCGCGGCGGCCGACGGCACACTGCTCGGTTCGGTGTCGCTGCACCGCATCCACGACGGCGACGCGTCCATCGGCTACTGGACGGTGCCCGCGGCACGGGGGCGGCAGGTCGCGGTCCGCGCCGTCGTCCGGCTCACCGACTGGGCGTTCGCGGATCTCGGGCTGCACCGGGTGGAGCTGTGTCACGCGGTGGCCAACCCGGCGTCCTGCCGGGTCGCCGATCGAGCCGGCTACCCGGCCGAGGGGACCCTGCGCGAGTCGTACCGGTACGGCGACGGCCGCCGCTACGACGAGCACCTGCACGCCCGCCTGGCCACCGACCGCTAGCCGGAGGCGGGCCGGGGTCCGAACATGCTTCGGCCCCGGCCGAGCAGATCGCCTCGAACCGTCACTCGGTGACCTTGCGGAGGAATGTCGCGAGGGCGGCCCTGACGCGGTCGATCCTCTCCGGCAGGGGCAGAGGCTCGGGCGCGGGAGGCCCGGCGTGCTTCTTCCCCCGCAGATACAGCGAGCAGGCCAGGTCGGAGCACAGGTACGTGCCCACGGAATCGCCCTGCCGTCCGCTCGGGCCGGCCTTGGTGGCGGTCATCAACGAGACGCCGCCGCCGAGGTGCGTGGTCAGGCAGAACGAGCACATGCTGTGCCGTACGCGCCCCGGCTGGTGCGTCGCGGCCCGCAGCACCACCCCGGCCAGCTTGCCGTCGGTCTCGGCCACCAGGTAGGCCCGCTGCGGCGCGGAGGGATCCCGCCAGCCGAGAAAGTCCAGGTCGTCCCAGGGGCGCATCCCAAGATCATTAGGCACGGTCAACCGCTTCGCCTCGCCCCGGCTGCAATTGACGAAGGACGCGCGGATGACGGATTCGGTCAGGACCAACATAGGTAGTAGCCTAGCTCTCCTAGGCAAACCATTATTACGGCTAGGTTTGGAGCGAGCTGCATGGCACGTGCCGGGGTGACCGTCGAGCGCCTGACACTGGCCGCTGCCGAGCTGGCCGACGAGGTGGGCGTGGAGAACGTCACAGTCGCCGCGCTCGCACGCCAGTTCGGGGTGAAGGACGCCAGCCTCTACTTCCACCTCAAGAACGCGCACGACCTGCGGGTCAGGATCGCCCTGCTGGCACTGGCGGAGCTGGCCGACCGGGTCGCCGCCGCGCTCGCCGGTCGGGCCGGCAAGGACGCGCTGGTGGCCTTCGCCAACGCGTACCGCGACTACGCGCGGGAACACCCGGGCCGCTACGCCGCCATGCAGATCGACCTCGACCCGGAGACCGCCGCCGCGAGCGCGGGCGTCCGGCACGCCGAGATGACCCGGGCGATCCTGCGCGGCTATCGGCTCTCCGAGCCCGACCAGACCGACGCGGTGCGGATGATGCACAGCACGTTCCACGGGTTCGTGAGCCTGGAGAAGACCGGCGGCTTCCGGCACACCCCGCGCCCCACCGACGACTCCTGGTCGCGCACCCTGGACGCCCTCGACGCCGTCCTCACCAACTGGCCGTCGCGCTGACGGCCGAGCGGACGGGCGTGTGCCTGACCCGGGCGGTCACCGCCCCACCTCGGTGGTGACCGGACGGCGCTGCGCGGCCCGCTGCCGGAGCAGGACGAATCCGAGGCCGGCCAGGAACCAGGCGGCGAGGATCACGAGGGGCGCCACGGTGTGTGCGCCGTCGAAGTAGCCGAAGTTGTTGACCGCCCGTACGGCCGCGCCCGGTGGGAGCTTCCCCGAGATCGCCTGTGCCCATTCCGGCAGCAGGTCGACCCCGATCGTCGCTCCGCTCGTCGCGTTGCCGATGGTGGTGAGAGTGAGGACGGCCAGGGCGATGCCCGCCGGGCCGAGCCAGGCCCCCAGTGCCTTGGTCGTGAAGGCGCTGGCGGCGGACAGCAGGATGAGCGAGAGCGCGAGCAGCGGGAACGGGGCCGTCAGTGATCCGTAGACCGGACCTGCGACGGTCGCCGCGATCACACCGATCAGGACGGCGAATCCGCCCATCGCGTAGAGGCGGTGGCGCAGCCGCACCTTCGCGGTGGCCGCGGTGAGCCCCTGTGCGAGGACGAACGACGAGAGGGTGACGCCGAACACCACGTAGAAGGCGGACAGCCCGCGACTGTCGTAGGTGGCCAGCGGCACGATGTCGTTCTCCTGGACGGTCGCCCCAGCCTTCTTGGCGAGACCGGCCGCGAGCTGACGCGCGGCGCCGCTCTCGCTGAACCCGCTCGCGCCGGCGTAGTCGAGTGTCAGCGTGGTGGTGGAGGTCGCGCCGAGCACGGCGACCGCGTCGCCGTGTCGTACCAGGGCCTCACCGTCCGCAACGCTCGCGACCTCGGTGACGGCCACGGCGTCGCCGAACCCGGCGTCTGCGGTGTTCGCCAGTTGCTGGCTGACCACGGCGATCGGCAGGTGGCTCGGCTGGGGGCTGCGTTGCAGTCCGACATAGAGCGCGATGAACGCCGTGCCGATGATCAGCCCGGTGATCACGAGCGTTGTCCAGGCTCGGCGCTGGGTGACGACGGGTGATGCCCCGTCGGTACGTGGTTCGGATGGCGATGTCATGGGCGCTTCCTCGGGTAGTGTGGTTTGAATGTCCAACCAAACGAACCGTAGCACCGACGGTTTGAAAACCAAACCAGAGCGGGACTCTCTCGCTGTGGCGCTGGACGCAGTGAACGACAGGTGGTCGCTGCACATCGTGCGTGCGCTCGCATTCGGCGCCTCGCGGTACACCGAGATCCTTCGCGCCGTCGGCGCGCCCAGGGACGTCCTCGCCGCTCGACTACGCAAACTGGCCGAATCCGGCATCCTTCAGGCTCGTGCCGCCGAGAACGGCAAGGTCGCGGGGTACGAACTCACCCAGAAGGGCAAGGACCTCGGGCAGGTCATCCTCGTGCTCAAGCGCTGGGGTGACACCTACAGCGAGGGCGACGTGCCCAGGGCCGATTTCATCCACACGGTCTGCGGCCAGGTCTTCGTCGCCGACGTGCGCTGCCGGGCGTGTGGCAAGCCCATCCGGTCCGGAGAGCTGTCATTCGAACAGGAGTCCCCAGCATGCTGACCGACCTGGAGCTGGCCGACTGGCGCGAGCGGGTGGCCCGGCTGTACCTGTCCGACGTCGACCTGGCCGGCTTCCGTGCCGGCCGCGACGAACTCTTCGCCACCCACCCGCAGAGCCCGATCCCGGTGGCGGAGCGACAGGGCTTCGCCGGGGTGCGCTACTTCCCGCCCAATCCCGAGGCCGTGGTCGAGGCGCCCCTGCGACCGGCCAGCGGTGAGCTGCGCATCGACACCGGCGGCCCGGACGGGGTGATCGCGTACCGGCGGGTGGCGGTTGCCGAGACGTCCTGGGGGCCGCTGACCCTGTGGTGGATCGAGGCGTACGGGGGCGGGCTGTTCGTTCCGCTGCGCGACGGCACCTGCGGGCGGGACAGCTACGGGGGAGGGCGGTACCTCACCGACACGGTGAAGGGCACCTTCGGCCGGGGTGTGCAACTGCTGCCCGGCGACCGGGTCCGGCTGGACGCCAACTACCTCTACAACCCGAGCTGCGCCTACGACGACCGTTGGGCCTGCCCGCTGGCACCACCGGAGAACCGGGTCGAGGTGCCGCTGCGGGCCGGCGAGTTGGCGTATGTCCGGTAACGACAGGGACCGGATGGCCCACGCACCCCAGGCCGCTTCACCCCCAGCTGCCAATCTTGGACAGTTTCCGTTGAGTGAAGACGGAAAGTGTCCAAGATCTACCCCGCCGCAAGCGCTTTCGCTCACCGACCTGATTCCCGGCGCACCACGACGACCGCCCCGGCTTGTTGCCGGGGCGGTCGGTCGATCGTCGGTCAGCGGGCGTTCGCTGCCGAATTCGGCATCTGCATCCGACCGAGCAGCTGTCGCGCCTGGTCGGAGAGCTGTGCGTCGACCGTCACCGCGTACTGGCCGGCGCGCAGTGAGCTGGCCGAGGTGAAGTCGCGTTGCCCGCCCGTCATGGCGTGCGCGACCGCGCCGAAGACGGCACCCCAGATGGCACCGACGACCAGCCCGACCAGGATCACCGCCAGCCAGTTGCCGACTGTGAAGATGCCGAACAACAGGCCGATGAAGAGCCCGAACCAGGCGCCGGTGCCGGCGCCGAGCAGGCCGGCTCGACCGGTGGTCATTCGCCCGAGCACCGTCTCCACCAGGGTGAGGTTGGTGCCGACGATGGCGCTGTGTTCCACCGGGAAGCGGTTGTCGGCCAGGTAGTCGACCACCCGCTGCGCGGTCGGATAGTCCGGGTACGAGCCGATCGTCACGGTCGGCGGGCCGGCCTCCGGCCCGTGGCCGTCCCCGGTCGGTGTCGACAGGCGGCCGGCCGGCCCGGATGGAAGCAGGTCGCCACCCTGTGTGCCGGACCGCCAGGCGGCGGTCGGCCCCGAAGCTGACGTCATGAGCATCCTCCCTCGTCAGCTCCGCGCGTTCCCCTCCAGGCCGACCGGTAACGCGGTCTCCGCAACCCGGCAGGAGGGGAATGGGCGCTGACTGCCCGGGTAGGCAGCCAGGTGGAGAGCGGACAGATCAGCGACTACGGGTTCCTCGCCGACGGCCGCAGCGCGGCGCTGGTGGACGCCTCAGGCTCGGTGAACTGGTGGTGCCCGGGCCGGTTCGACGCCCCGTCGGTGTTCGGGCGGCTGCTCGACGACAACGCCGGGCACTGGTCGATCCAGCCCGAGGGCGACTACCGGGTCGAACGCTCCTACCTCGACGACACCCTGGTGCTGCGGACGGTCTTCCGCACCGCCCAAGGGGAGGTCGCGCTGACCGACGCGCTCGCCTTCGAGCCCGGCTCACGCGGTCACGACATCGGCCTGCACTCGCCGCAGGTGCTGGCCCGTTCGGTGGAGGGGCTGTCCGGTTCGGTGCCGATGCGGGTGCACTACCGGCCGCGCTTCGAGTACGGCCGTACCATCGCGTACCTGATCGAGCGGGAGGACATGCTGGAGGCCATCGCCGGGGCCGCCCGGCTCACCCTGCGCGGCAGCGAGCGGTTGACCGCCGGCGACGGCGAGGCCACCGGGACGTTCACCGCCCGCGAGGGCACGAAACACAACTTCACCCTCGGGTACGCCCCGACCTACGACGCCCCGCTGCCCGAGGTGCCGGACGCCGACCAGACCATCGCCGACACCGCCGCCGGCTGGCGCTCCTGGGCGGCCGATCACCCCTACGACGGGCTCTACCCCGAGCAGGTGCGGCGCAGCCGGCTGGTGGTGCAGGGCATGACATACCGGCCCAGTGGAGCGGTGGTGGCCTCGGTGACCACCTCGCTGCCGGAGAAGCTCGGCGGGGACCGCAACTACGACTACCGCTACGTCTGGGTGCGCGACTTCAGCCTGACCCTGCGGGCGCTGTGGCGGACGGCGTGCCTGGACGAGGTGCAACGGCAGTTCGCCTGGTTGGGCCGGGCGATGGGCCGTATCGACGACAAGCCGGTACCCATCATGTACGGGGTGCTGGGGGAGCGGGACCTCACCGAGCACCGCCTGGAACAGCTCGGCGGCTACCGCGACAGCCCACCGGTGGTGATCGGCAACGACGCGTGGCAGCAGCGGCAGACCGACATCTTCGGCGAGGCGTTGGATGCCGCCTGGTTGATGCGCGACAAGCTGGAGCCGCTGGACCCGGAGGTGCAACATGTTCTCCGGTTGCTCGCCGACCAGGCCGCGCGGGACTGGGCGTTGCCCGACGCGGGGATGTGGGAGGAGCGCGGTGTCCAGCACCACCACGTGTCCTCGAAGGTGCAGTGCTGGGTCGCCCTGGATCGGGCGGTCCGCTTCGGTGACAAGCTCGGCGAGCCGCAGGACGTGGCCCGCTGGGCGGCCGCCCGTGACGCGGTGCGCGCGGAGGTGCTCGAGCGGGGCTGGAACGAGCGGCTCCAGTCGTACACCGGGAGTTTCGAATCCGACGACCTGGACGCCTCGGTGTTGGTGATGCCGCTGGTCGGCTTCGTGCGGGCCGACGACCCGCGGATGCGCTCGACGACCCGTGCGGTGGAGCAGCGGCTCTCCCACGACGGCCTGCTGCGGCGCTGGGACGGCGACCCGGCCGGATTTCTCATCTGCTCGTTCTGGTTGGTGTGTTGCCTGGCGCTGGCCGGTGAGCGGGACCGGGCGCACGAGTTGTTCCGGGGGCTGGCGGAGCGGGTCAATGACCTCGGCCTGTTCGCCGAGCAGATCGACCCACTGACCGGGGAACAGTTGGGCAACTTTCCTCAGGCGTTCTCCCACATCGGCCTGATCAACGCCGCCGGTGTGCTGACCGACGTCGAGCGGGACCCGACGCTGCGTCAGTGCGGAATGCCGCCGGCGTACTTCTCGCCGGTGCGCCAGTGAGCCGGACTTTCGCGGAGATCGTGACAACTTTCTAACGGGTGACGCGAAGTTCTATCGCTTTCCAGTGAAAGACGTTAATGTCCGGGACACTCTGCGGTGCTCCTCCAGTCGGCGGGAGCGGCACCGAGATCCCCCGGACAGCTGGAGGTCTCGTGTCCCGCACACTGCGCCGACGTCTCGTCAGCGCCACCACCCTGCTCACCGTCCTGGTCACCCTCTGCCTCGTCCCGCAGGCAAGCGTTCTGCCGGCCGCCGCGTCCCCGGCCCAGGCCGCCGCCCTCGCCCCGCCCGCCACCGTCGGTTTCGAGAAGGTCGCCCTCGACGGCGGCCTCTCCATGGGTGAACCGATCGAACTGGCCGTCGCCCCCGACGGCAAGGTCTTCTACATCAACCGGGGCACCAGTGCCGCCGGTGGGCAGGTCCGCCTCTACAACCCGGCGACCAGGTCCACCACTGTGGCCCTGACCCTGGCGCTGGACGCCCGCTTCGAGGACGGCCTGATCGGCATCACCCTGCACCCGAGCTTCGCGAGCAACCGCTGGGTCTACCTCTTCTACTCGCCGAAGGTCACCCCACTGGTCAACCGGATCAGTCGGTTCACCTTCAACCCGTCCACCCTGCTGCTCGACCCGGGCAGCGAGGACGTGCTCATCGAGTGGCCCACCGAACGCGACCTCTGCTGCCACTCGGCCGGCTCGATGAGCTGGGACACCGCCGGCAACCTGTACTTCGCCGTCGGCGACAACACCAACTCCGGCGGCGACTCCGCCGGGATGGCCCCGATCGACGAGCGGACGAGCCGCAACGCGCAGTACGACGCCCAGCGCACCTCGGGCAGCACCAACGACCTACGCGGCAAGATCAACCGGATCCACCCGGAGAACGACGGCAGCTACACAGTCCCCGCCGGCAACCTCTTCGCCGCCGGCACCGCGCGAACGCGCCCGGAGATCTACGTGATGGGCGTGCGCAACCCGTACCGGATCTGGGTGGACCGCAAGGCCAACAACACCCTCTACTGGGGTGAGGTCGGCCCGGATGCCGGCACCGACCTCGCCAACCGTGGCCCGGCGGCCTACGACGAGTTCAACCGGGCCAACGGGCCCGGCAACTACGGCTGGCCGTACTGCGGCGGCCCCAACGTCGCCTACAACGACTGGGACTTCGCCACCGCCACCCCGCGCGGCTGGTTCCCCTGCGGCGGCTCGACCGGCCCGGTCAACAACTCACCCCGCAACACCGGCGTCCAGCAACTTCCACCGACGAAACCGGCGCTGGTCTGGGAGCAGCATGGCGGCAGTGAGGACTGGCCTGCGCTGGACAACCCGGGTGGGTGCGGGTCGCCCAACCACGTCGAGGTCTACCACTACGACCCGAACCTCGTCTCGGACGTGAAGTGGCCGGCCTACTACGACAACAAGTGGCTGATCTCCGACTACTGCCGCAACTGGATCAAGGAGGTCCAGTTCGACAACGGCAACCCGTCCACCGGTGCGCCCACCGTCATCGAGCCGGTGCTCGCCGGCATGAAACTCGTCCACCCGATTGACTGGCAGTTCGGCCCGGACGGCTCGCTCTACCTGTTGGAGTACGGCAGCGGCTACTTCTCCGGCGCGGTCGACGCCGGCCTCTACAAAATCAACTATGTCCAGGGTGGCCGGTCGCCGGTGGCCAAGGCCACCGTCAACCGGGACAGCGGCCTGGCCCCCCTGTCGGTGACCTTCTCCAGCGCCGGCAGCTCGGACCCGGACGGCGACCCACTGACGTACGCCTGGGACTTCACCAACAACGGCAGCACCGACTCGACCGCCGCGAACCCGTCCTTCACGTACTCCGCCAACGGCAGCTACAGCGCCCGGCTCACCGTCAACGACGGCACCGGCCGCAGCGCCACCACTGTGGTGTCGGTGGTGGTCGGCAACAACCGGCCGACCGTCACGCTGACCGGCCTGCCCGCCGGTGGGCTCTTCGACTGGGGGCAGAACCTGGCGGTGGGCGCCTCGGCCAGTGACCCGCAGGACGGCACGCCGGCCTGCTCGGCGGTGGTCGTCCGGGCCGCGCTCGGCCACCAGGAGCACGCCCACGAGGAGGGGGAGGGGACCGGCTGCGGCGCCACCTTCAACACCGGCCCGGTGCACGCCGGCCCCGACTCGGTGCTGTTCTTCGTCCTGCGCGGCAGCTACACCGATCGCGGCGCGACCGGATCGGCCGCCCTCACCGGTGAGCAGGAGATCAGCCTCTACCCGAAACAGTGGCAGGCCGAGCACTTCGTCCAGCTCAACGGCCCCAAGGTGATCGACCAGGCGGCGGCCGAGGGCGGCAAGCGGCTGGGTGACGTCCAGAACGGCGAGAACGTCCGGCACCACGCGGTGAGCCTCAAGGGGATCACCGGCGTCCGGGCCCGCGTCTCCTCCGGCGGCCCCGGCGGCACCCTCTCCTTCCGGTACGACTCACCGACCGGCGCCGAGGTCGCCCGGATCGCGGTGCCGAACACCGGCGGCTGGGACAACTACACCGAGCTGAGCGCCACGGTGACCAAGCCCGACGACGGCACCCACGACCTGTACCTGGTCGTCACCGGCGGCAGCGGGGCCTTGCTGGACGTGGACAGCTACACCTTCACCGGCCCTGGCGTCGGCACCGGCGGGGCGCGCACCGGTGAGGTCAAGGCCCTCGGCAAGTGCGCGGACATCGCCTCCAGCCAGACCGCGAACGGCACCAAGGTGCAGACCTGGACCTGCAACGGCACCGCCGCGCAGCGCTGGACCCTACCCGGCGACGGCACGGTGCGGGGGCTCGCCAAGTGCCTGGACGTGCAGGCGAGCGGCACCACCGACGGCACCCTCGTGCAGCTCTACGAATGCAACGGCAGCGGGGCCCAGCAGTGGGCCGCCCAGTCGGACGGCAGCCTGCGCAACCCCCAGTCCGGGCGTTGCCTGGACATTCCCAACTCGGATCTCACCGACGGTCGGCAACTGCGGATCTGGACCTGCAACGGCACCGGTGCGCAACGCTGGACCCTGCCGTGACCGCCCCCTGACCGGCTCGGCACCCGTACCCGAGCGTCGATGACGCACGGGGCCGGGCGGCGGAGGCGGAGCCCGGCCGTCCACCCACGTCCCCCGGGTGGGCGGCCGGGACTCGGGGCACAATGCCGGTATGCGGCTGGTGCTCACGGCGGACACCCACGTACCGAAACGGGCCCGGGTCCTACCCGGGCCCCTCTGGGCGGCGATCGAGGCGGCCGACGTGGTGGTGCACGCCGGCGACTGGGTGGACGAGGCCCTGCTCGACGCCATGACCGCCCGATCACGCCGACTGATCGGTGTGTACGGCAACAACGACGGCCCGGCGCTGCGCGCCCGGCTGCCGGAGGTGGCCCGGGTCGATCTCGACGGACTGCGGGTCGCGGTGGTGCACGAGACGGGGCCCCGGACCGGTCGGGAGATGCGGTGCGCTGCCCGCTTTCCCGACGTCGACCTGCTGGTCTTCGGGCATTCGCACATCCCCTGGGACACCGAGGCGCCCGGCGGGCTGCGCCTGCTCAACCCCGGCTCACCCACCGACCGCCGCTCCCAACCCCACGCCACCTACCTCACCGCCGAGGTGCACGCCGCGACCCTGACCGAGGTCCACCTTCACAACCTGCCCCGCCCCTGAGGCCAGCCCCGCCCCTCAAGCGCGCCCGCCCCGCCCCGGCGATCTTGCGCTTTCTGTTGACGATTTGCGCCTGATAAACCCGTTTTGTCGCTACAGAAAGTGCAAGATCGCGGGAGCGGTCCGAGATCGCGGCGTGGATTCGGGCTTGGGGCGGGGGTGTGGGGTTACTGGCCTCGGCCGGTTTTGGCTTGGAGTTCATCGATCTGCTTGGACGCCTCGGCCTTGGTGAGGTCGTCGGGGATGTCCGTGTCGGCCTCGCGGGCGAGCGTGTGCAGGTAGGACTCCTGCGCCGCCGTCGGCGGCTCGTCACCGGTGACCCACTCGTCCGGGTCCTTGATCGCGCCACGCGGGTCGGCGTGGTGGTCGCCTGGGTTCGTCATCGTCGTCATCCTCTCTTCGAACAGGTGTGCCAGTACCCCGATCTCCCCTGTTCATTCCTGCCAGAACGTCGGTCCGGCCGCGTGGTGGTCACAACGCGGCATAACTGGTCTCCCGTTGAGCAGCACGCCGCAGTGCCCGCGACACCTCCTCAACGTCCAGGTCAGCGAGGTAGTCGATCATCAGCGACCGCACGTCCTCGACTGTTCCTGGCACCTTCGCGGGATCAAGCATCGACGGCGGGATGACGGCCCGGAAGCGGGGATCGTTGATTGCGCTGCCAATCAACCGCTCGGCGACCCACAGCGGCACGCGTTCCTTCAGGACGAACGTCAAGTGCACGCTGGCGTCGACGGACTTTCGCGAGTGCGGATTGTGCACCCAACCCCGAGGCAGCATGAGGATGTCCCCGGGCGTCAGCTCGACGGTCTGGTCCGGGCCGTCCTTCTGCCACTGGCCGACCCAGTCGTCCTGCCAGAGATTCGTCGACATCAGGTGGTCGCGGTACGGCGCGTCGACCTTGGGCTCGAACAGCTCCCAGGTCTTCGTCCCTTGGAGTTGCACCACGATCCCGAGGTATTGATCCCAGTGGTAGTCAAGCCCTTGACTGCTGGGCGGTGTGATGAAGGCCGTGACGTACCCCGGGCAGCCGGTTTCCGCCTGGATGCTCGCACAGATCGCGCTCAGGGGCGGGAACCAACGATTCAGCTCGCGGAGCTGGATGGTGCAACCGTGGTCGAGCAGGAGCTGCACCGAGGCCGGCGCTACCCGGTCATCGGCGGTAAAGCGGGCCGGGTGTAACCCCTCGCCTCGGTGGAACACGTTCACGTAGTTGCTCGGTGCGCAGCCGGCGTCGAGGAACCCTCGGATCGCCTGCGCGTTGACCACCCGTCCGATCGGGCTGTCGTTCGGAAGCTTCAGTGTGTACGGGCGCTCGGGCCACTCGCTGAGGACCGCGGCGGCAGCCTCGTGGCCGAGGATCATGTCGAGGGACATGCGTTCTCCCAGTGTCGAAGGTCAGTTCGGTGGGAGGGGACATGGCGCAGTGGTGTGGAAGCGATGCGGGCAGCAGATCACCGCGAAAACGACGACCCGGTTGGCGCTCAGGCTCGCGGTGTAGTGCCAGATGGTGTCCCTACCGCCTTCGAGACCCGCCCGTGAATGCTCGAGGCGTGCTGCCTGGTCCACGTAGCTGAGCGCCGGATCGGGCGGATGCTGGGCGTACCTGTCAGTCAGCCACTCCAGCGCATCCTGCACGTCGGTCCATGTTCGCTCCCGTGCTGTCTGGTCGCGCCGCAGCAGGTAGTGGCCGTTCTCAAGCGGCGGCGACGACGCGCGGATGAGAGCAGCCGTTGCGACGTCACCTGAACTCGGACCTGGCCGCCGTTCCGGATCGTGCTCCCGCCCGAAGAACTGGTGCGGACCAATCCACGGATCGTAAGCGTGCCAGTGGTGCTTCACCAGCGCCATTGTTCCCCCTGGGTGCGGGCTGGCCGCGCATCGCGCGCGGCCAGCCCTGGTCGATCAGAAGATCTCGTTGGCCTGGTACGCGGCGACGAAGTTGTCCAGCTCCACGCGGCTGAATCGCAGCCTCGGCGAGTCGGCACCCAGTTTCGAGTCACCGATGATGACGGCGTCGGGGTTGCCGGGCAGGATGGCGGCGGCGACGCAACTCTCCATCGTGTTGGTGATGCCGCCGCCGCAGAGCTTCCGCAGGTTTACGCCGGAGGCGTCGACCGAGTACAGGTCAAGCGGGCTGTCGATCGTCATGAGACGATCTCCTTTCAGGTGGACTGCCGTGCGGGGATTCGGTCCCCGTGCCGTGGCGTGCCTTCACCCCGGTCTGGCCGTCTGCTTTCGACGGGAGGCGGCCGGGCCGGGCGTCTCGGGATCGATCGAACCTATGCGCGGCCGGCAACCTCGGAGGGCTCGACGGCGGGCTTGCGGGACGGCCCCCACGCGACGAAGCGCTCGTACAGCTCTCGCGGGGTCGGCCCGTCGTGCGGGTTCAGGTGGTAAAGATCCTTAGTCGCCTCGTAGAACATGCCCGTCAGGTAGATCGAGAGTCCGGGCATGTTTTCCTCGAACTCGTGCCTGAGGCGGAGTCTGGCCTCGGGGCAAGGCCATGGCTGGCCGTCCGCCCGGCAGAACCACATCGGGCGTAGCGGTGTGTGCGGCTTTTGCTCGCCGTGAGGTCTAGGGCGGTTCGGCCTTGGACCGGTGAGGGGCGGTATTGCCTGGCTGCTCAGGCTCATAGCGTCATCTCCTGACTGCAGGTCACCAGCTCGGCGGCTAGCGTCCAGTTGATTTGCGTCGGAGCGTTCCAAGGGGGGTTCAAGGGCGGCCCGAAGCCGCCGCCCAGTAGCGGGTCATACCGGGCGACAATCTGGGCGGGGGCGGTTGTTGACCGGTCTCGCCCGCGAAAGGTGCGACAGGAGGGGCACGCGCACTTCCGACCACCGGGAAAGCGCCTCGACCGATGCGGCCTGTGCCGTGGAAGAACCAAGTCGGCGTCGTCATCGTTGAGCATCCCGCCCCTCCTGCCTGCACGGAATCCGGGCCGCGAACTCCATCCCCCCTCCACGACCCGGACCCCGAATCCTCGGGGTGGGGCCGCCCTGCCATGGGGGGAGCAGAGCGACCCCGGCAGAACCCGGCGCGGCCCTTCGGCCGTCACACAAGACCTGCACTATGGACACTCTGTGTCGTCGCGCGCGCTGGTGCAATGATTTACGCTGACACATGTCACTGTGGTTGTCCCATTCCCGCGAACCAGCGAGGATCGGTCCCGCGCTCGACGGATGGATTGCTTCAATCTGAGACAGGGGGCCGCATGACCCACGCGGGATCTTCCATACCGCGCAGGCAGCTCGGGCGATATCTGAAGCGGGGCCGCGAAGAAGCCGGCTTGTCCCTGGAGGCTGCCGGCGAGGCGCTGGAATGGTCGCGGTCCACGATGTATCGGATTGAGGGCGGCGGATCGGCGGTCAAGGCGCGCGACGTGGCGGCTATGTGCTCGCTGTACGGCATGTCCGCCGAGATGACATCGGCCCTGATCGCGCTGGCCGCCGAAACCAAGGCAAATGGCTGGTGGCACGCCTACGGCGATACCCTGCCGGCCTGGTTCGAGCTGTACGTCGGGATGGAATCAGCAGCCTCTCGACTGCGGCACTGGGAGCCGGACTCGCTTCCCGGGTTGCTCCAGACGCGTCAGTACGCCGAGCACCTGCTCCGGTCGCATCCAGAGTTGGCAGAGCGAGAGGTTGGACGCCTCGTCGAGCTTCGCATGGAGCGCCAGAGGATCCTCAAGCGAAAAAGGCCGGAGCCGGCGCGCTTGGAGGTCATTGTGGACGAGGGCGTGCTGCGTCGGCCGTTCCCAGGCGTGGCGGACCAGCTCGGCCACCTTCAAAACCAGGTGGCAGCCGAGGTTGCGACCATCCGCATCGTGCCCCGAGACACGCCGCCCAACTACGCCTTGACTGGCGGCGGTTTTGTCATGCTGGAATTTCCCACGATCGGCATTCGCACCCCCGAGCCCACGACCGTCTACAGCGAGTCACTGACGGGTGCCTTATATCTCGACAAGCCGGCAGAGGTTGCGGCGTACTCTGTGAGGTGGAGAGCGCTCGAAGGTCTGTCGCTCGACGCAAACCGATCGGCAGACCTATTAGCCACGATCGCCAAGGAGACGTAGCAATGAGTAACCTTACCGGAGCCGTGTGGCGCAAGAGCAGCCGCAGTGGTGGCAACGGCGGGCAGTGCGTGGAGGTAGCCGACAACCTCTCCGGCATCGTCGGCGTTCGGGACAGCAAGGACCCGTCCGGCCCGGCGCTCACGTTCGATCCGCAGACCTGGAAGGCGTTCCTCGGCTTCGCCAAGCGCGCCTGACGAAACGCAGAGAAGACCCCTCAACATCGGGCTGAGGGGTCTTCGTCGTTACGGGGATGACCCTCCGGCGGCGATGAAGTCCAGCGCAGGTTCGCCACCTACGATCATCTGATGACGGAGGACCGGTCGAGCGTGGTGGTGGTCGGGGCGGGCATCGCCGGAATGGCCTGTGCGGTCGAGCTGACCCGGGCCGGGGTGCCGGTGCAGGTCCGGGAGCGGGGGCACGTCTGCGGTGGCCGGATGGCCAGCAAACGCTTCCAGGGCCGGCCCGCGGACATCGGCGCCGCCTACTTCACCGCCACCGACCCGGACTTCGCCGCTCTGGTCGAGCAGTGGCGCGCCGCCGGGCTGGTCCGCGAGTGGACCGACACCTTCCAGGCGTACGACCGGAGCGGGAACCGCGAGGTGCCCGGACCGATGCGCTTCGCCGCCCCCCGTGGGCTGCGCTCGTTGGTCGAACACCTGGCCGGCGCGGTGCCGGTGACAGTCGACCGGCTGGTGCTCACCGTGGAACCCGGTCCGATCGTGGACGGGCAGTCATGTTCGGCGGTCGCCCTGGCCATGCCGGGCCCGCAGGCCGCCCTGCTGCTCGACCCGGCCCTGAGCGACGCCACCCGGGTCGTGCAGGAGCAGCGCTGGTCACCGTCGCTGGCCGCGGTGCTGCGCTTCCCGACCCGGCACTGGCCGGACTTCCGGGGCGCGTTCGTCAACGAACATCCGGTCCTCAACCTCGTCTGCGACGACGGTGACCGGCGCGGAGACGGCGCGCCGGTGCTGGTCGCGCACACAGTGCCGGAGTTCGCGGCCAGGCACCTGGCCCAACCCACCGGGGCCGGCCCGGCGATCGAACAGGCAGTCCGGGATCTGCTCGGGCTGCCCGAGCAGGCCGTCGACGTGCACGTGCACCGCTGGACGTACGCGAAGCCGACCAGCGATGCAGGCGGCGCCACCCACCACCTCGATGCCGACGGGATCGGCCTGGCCGGCGACGCGTTCGGCAAGCCCCAGGTGCAGAGCGCCTGGCGCTCCGGCCGGGACCTGGGCCGTGCGCTGGCCGCCCGCCTGGGCTGAGTCACCCGCTCAGGCGTGCCCGCCTGGGCTGAGTCACCCGCTCAGGCGTGCCCGGCTGCCGCGACGGGCCGCGCGTCGTCGCTCCGCTCGGCCGGGTCGGAGGTCCGCTCTCCCTCCCGGTCCAGCAGCTGCATGACCGGGGTCGCCGTGATGCCGTGCACCACGACGGAGACGAGCACCACCAGCCCGACCATCGCCCAGAGCAGCTCGGCCTGCGGGAAGTCGGCCTTGGTGGTGGCGTACGCGAGGTAGTAGAACGAGCCGACGCCACGAATGCCGAACAACGAGATGACCCAGTGCTCGGCCGGGCGTCCCGGAGCGCCGCGCAACGACAGCCAGCCGATCAGCGGCCGTACCAGGAACACCAGCGCCAGCCCGACGGCGGCCGCCGGCCAGGTCAGCGGGCCCAGCAGGCCACCCACTATCGCGCCGCCGAGCAGCAGCAACAGCACCAGGGTGAGCAGCCGTTCGACCTGCTCGGCGAAGTCGTGCAGCACCGAGTGGAACTCGTGGGTCCGCTCGGCGGCCCGAATGGCCCGGGCGGCCACGAACACCGCCAGGAAGCCGTACCCGCCGACAACCTCCACCAGCCCGTACGCGAGGAACGTGGCGGCCAGCGCCAGGAAGCCCTCGGCGTGCCGGGCCAGCCGCAGCTTGCTGGGCGCGCGGAAGAACAACTTGCCGAGCAGCCAACCGATGAGCAGGCCACCGCCGACGCCGACGCCGATCTTCCAGAGCACGTCCACTGCGAACCACTCGGCCAACCAGTCGCCCGGGGCGAGGCTGGTCGAGGCGATGGCGATGGCGGCGTAGACGAACGGGAACGCCAACCCGTCGTTGAGGCCGGCCTCGGAGGTCAACGCGAAGCGAACCTCGTCCTCGGAATCCTCCACGTCGGTCGGCTCGCCGACCTGCACGTCTGCGGCGAGCACCGGATCGGTGGGCGCCAGCGCGGCGCCCAACAACAGCGCGGCGGCGGGCACCAGCCCCGCCCACCACCAGCCGAGCAGCGCCACCGCCGCGATGCACAGGGGCATCGCGATCGCCAGCAGCCGCCAGGTGGACGACCACCGCCGCCAACTCAACGGCCGGTCGATCTTCAGCCCGGCACCCATCAGCGCGACGATCACCCCGATCTCGGTGAGGTGGGTGGTCAGCTCCGGGTGGGCCAGGGGGTCCGGTGACGGCAGGCCGACTGGCAGCAGGAACACCAGCATGCCGAGGGCGAGGAAGGCGATCGGCATGGACAGCGGGCGCCGCTCCAGCACCCGCGGCAGGATGCCCGCGAGCAGAGCGCCCAGGCCCACCAGCGCGAACGCCACATCTACCGGCTCCACGGCACCACCCTTCTGCCCGCACCCGCGAGGTGCGGGCAGGTGGTGACGTCCTTGCCCCGCAAGGGCTCCGGCTATGCGCGGCCGTGCCGGTGGGCCCGTGTGATCCTCACCGGGGCCGGGTGAGCGGCGAGTCCGCCAACTCGTGCAACAGCGCGGCCGGGTCGTCGTACACCGCCACGGCACCCGCGCCCGCGAGCTCGCCGCGGCTGGTGCCACCGCAGGTCAGGCCCACACACGGGATGTTCAACTTCCCCGCCGCGACGACATCCCACACCGAGTCGCCGACGAACACCACCCGCTCGGCGGTCAAGCCGGACTGCTCCAACGCGGCGACCAGGATGTCCGGTGCCGGCTTGCTCTGCTGGGCGTCCGCGGAGGAGGTGATCGTGTCGACCACGTCGTCGGCGGCCAGCGCCCGACGCAGCGCGCCCACCTCGGGTTCCGAGGCGGAGGTGGCCAGCACGACCCGCAACCCCCGCTCGGCGCAGGCGTGCAACAGGTCGGCCGCCCGGGGGAACGGCGTGAGTCGTTCCCAGTACTCGGCGTAGAGGGTGTCGTGCGCGTCGCGCAGCTTCGAGTCGGCGTCGCGGTCCCGCTCCGGGCCGAGGAGATGGTCCAGGAGTTTGTCCGACCCCATCCCGATCGAGCGGTGCACCACCGCCATCGGCACCGGCTGATCGGTCTGGCGTAACGCCTCCCACCAGCTCACCGTGTGCAGGTAGGTGGTGTCGACCAGGGTGCCGTCGACATCGAAGAGGACCCCGGCGGGCCGGTCGGTAGCCATGGGTGTCCTCCTACCCTCGGGCGGCTCAGGGGTGCGCGGGCTGCGGCGTGAGGATCTCGAACCAGACCGTGGAGCCCCGGACCGACGGGTCGGTGCCCCAGGCGTCGCTGAGCTCCTCGATCAGGCCGAGGCCGCGCCCGCGACTGCTCAACGTGTCGGTACGGGCCCGGGTCACGGTGCCCCGGGTGCCGGAATCCGCTACCGAGACGAGCAGCCGCTCGGCGCTGAGGTCGATCTCCACCCGGGCGGCCGTGCCGGCGTGCAGCAACGCGTTGGTGGTCAGCTCGCTGGTGCAGAGCACCGCCGCCCCGATCACCGACTCGGGCACCTGCCACTCGGTGAGCTGGCCGGTCAGCCAGTGTCGGACCCGGCTGGGCGCGGTCGGCTCGGCGGGCACCTCCATGCTCGCCGAACGACTCGGCTTGAGCGCGTGCTCGACCGCCAGCACTGCCACGTCGTCCTCCGTGCCGCCGGGGACCGCCGCGGTGGCCACCGCGCAGAGCGCTCGGGGGTCGCCGCTGCCGGCCTTGGCGATGGCGTCGCTCAGGGTGGCCAGCCCGGCGCTCAGGCTCTGCCGGCGGCGCTCCACCACCCCGTCGCTGAACAGGAGCACCGTGTCGCCGGGGCGGAACGGAACAGTCGTGGTGCCCGGCCGGCCGCCCAGCCCCAGCGGCGGCCCGGCCGGAACGTCGACGTACTCGGCGTGAAACCGACCATCCGGGTCGCCGCGGCGGATCAGCGGCGCGGGGTGCCCGGCGCTGGAGAGGGTCAGCTCCCGCCTCTCCGCGTCGATGACCCCGAACGCCACTGTGACGAACAGCTCGTGGGTGCCGGCCTCCGCGCCGAGGCTGGTCACCAGCCGGTCCAGGCTGCCCAGGACCGCGGCGGGCGTCGGATCGGCCAGGGCCAGGGCGCGCAGCGCGGCCCGGACCTGCCCCATCCGCGCGGCGGCCTGCACGTCGTGCCCGGCGACGTCGCCCAGCACCACGCCGAGCGAGCCGTTGGGCAGCAGGAACGCGTCGTAGAAGTCACCGCCGGCCGCGTTGCCGTCCACGCCCGGGTCGTAGCGGGCCGCGATCCGCAACCGGGGAAGATCCGGCAGGTGCTCCGGCAACATGCTGCGCTGCAACAGCTGGGCGGTGCCGTGCTGGGTCTCGAACCGGCGGGCCCGCTCCGCGGCCTGACCGATCAGCTCGGCCGAGGCGGCCAGCAGCGCCCGCTCGGCGGGAGACCAGGTGTGCGGGACCTGATAGCCGACCGCCAGCCCGCCGCGGACCACCGAGGTGCCCAGCGGCAGGGCCGCCATCGCCTGGATCTTCTGGTCGTGGCGGTCAACGGCGGTGTCCCGCAGCGGCTGCCCGTCGCGGGTGAACGACGGGGCGCCGGAGCGGGCCGCCTGCACCACCGGGGCCGACCAGTCCGCGGGCGCGCGCCGCCAGAGCGGGGGAAGCCGCTCGTCGGCCTCGTCCAACAACTCGCCACGGACCCGACGCACCATGCGCCAGCCGCCGCCGCCCTCGTCGACAGCGAACGAGGCCTGGTCGGGGTCGAACGTGGTGATCGCGTACCGCAGCGCCACCCGGGCCACGTCGTCGAGGGTGAGGGTGCCGGCGAGCGCCGCGGCCACCTCGCTGAGGCTCTGCAACTGCTCGGTGACGTGGGTGGTCTCGGCGGCGACCGTCAACACGCCGACGATCTTCCCGGCGCTGTCGCGCACCGGTGAGTAGCCCCGGGTGAAGACCGCCTGCTCCACCGTCGCTGAGTGCCCACGGACCAGCGGCAGGGTGGACTCCTTCTCCAGGAAGGGCTCGCCCTGCCGGTAGCAGCGCTCGATCACCGCACCGACGCCGGGCAGCGCCCAGATCTCCGCGAACACCTCGGCGGCCGGACGGCCGAGGGCGCTCGGGTGCTTGGTGCCCAGCAGTTCGGCGTAGGCGGCGTTGTAGAGCAGGACGAGATCGTCGCCGTACGCCAGGGCCATCGGCATCGGCGAGGCGAGGACCAGCTCCACCACGGTCTGGAGGGCGACGTCCCAGTCGTCGGCCGGGCCCAGCGGGGTGTTGGCCCAGTCGTGGGCGAGCACGCCGACGGCCGGGCCGGACCCGGTGGGTGCGCCCGGGCCCGGAGATGGTGGCGTGGGGACCCGCCCGACCGTTCCTGGCATGTTCGCAGCCTAGTCGGCCGACCGGAAAAGGCATCCGACCACGGCGGCGGGCCGTCGCAGAGCCCGTCGCGGTGGCCGTTCGGGCAGTTCGGGGCCCCTGTCCGGCGGTCTGTCGGGAAAAACGCCGCGCGCTGCGCGGAGTGCCGGACCGGTTGCCGGGTATGCGCCCGGCGCAGTCCATGCGACAGGAGGGACATCATGCTGAAAACCCTCGCGGTCCGGCAGGCCGACATCGGCGATGCCATCGCCGACACCTGGAGGTCGGTGCTGCTCTTCATCCCGAAGGCAGTGGCCTTCATCGTCATCCTCGTGGTCGGCTGGCTCATCGCCAGAGCCGTCCTCAAGATCGTGGATACGGTGCTGGAACGGGTGCACTTCGACGAAGCCGTCGAACGTGGTGGCATCAAACGGGCCCTGGAGAGAACGAAGTACGATGCCAGCGACATTCTGGCCAGACTGGCGTACTACGCCGTACTGCTGTTCACGTTGCAGTTCGCCTTCGGAGTCTGGGGGCCCAACGCGATCAGTGACCTGATCCGCGGCGTGGTTTCCTGGCTGCCGCGCGCCTTCATCGCGATCGTCATCGTGGTGATCGCGGCCGCGATCGCCAACGCTGTGCGGGATCTGGTCACCGGGGCGCTGGGAGGGCTCTCGTACGGCAAGGTCCTGGCCGACCTGACGGCGATCTTCATCATCGCGCTCGGTGTGATCGCCGCCCTGAACCAGGTGGGTATCGCCACCACGGTGACCACTCCGGTGCTGATCGCGGTGCTCGCCACGGTGGCCGGCATCCTGATCGTCGGCGTCGGCGGTGGTCTCGTGAAGCCGATGCAGAAGCGCTGGGACGGCTGGCTGGACCGGGCTGCCCAGGAGGCTCGGGCGGTGCAGCAGCAACGTCAGGCCGCGTCGGCCGGGCGTAGCGACGTGGAGCGGCAGATGGCCGACCGCGGGGGTGACCGCACCCAGGCCATGCCTCGGGTGGACGAAGCCCAGCAGTACCGCTCGTAGCGAGGGCGGAACGGCACGACGGGTGGGGAGGGTGTTCCGCGTACGACGCGGGGTGCCCTCCCTCGCGTGTCAGTGCCGGTCGAGTGCGCGAGCCAGCGCGCAGACCGCGACCAGGCGGGTGAGCAGCCACTCCGGCTGGCTCCAGTCCACCGGCCCGCTGGGCGGCGTCCACCCGTGCTCCAGGGCCGCGGCGCGCACCCCCTCGGCGTAGCCGGCGAGCGCCGCGGAGGTCAGCGGCGTGCGGTCGGAGTCGAGGCTGTCCCGGACGGCCGCCGCGTGCTGGTCGAGGAGGGCCAGGAGCCCCGGCCGCGCGGCCGCGGCGGCGAGCCCGACAGTGCCCACGGAGACGGTGAGGGCGGCCAGGGTGGACCGCGCCGAGTCGACGGCGGTACGGGAGGCGACCCGGTTGAACGGCACACGCATGGTGACCGAGGCTAACCGACCAGTGATCGGGTCGACCTCGTCCGCTCGGCGGATGTCGGCTGCGCCACTGGGGCGGCCGCCGCTGACCTGGGGGATTGATCCGGCACAGACGGGGCAGCAGGAGAACACCCACTGATGACGGCACCTGGCACGGAGGCACGGATGGGACAGCAGGCGGACGGACCCGACGAGCGGCACCGGCGGCCGGACGGCGTCAGCGACGCGACGGTCGCCGCGCTCGGCAAGCTCAGTGAGGCGCTGGAGTGCGTGGAGCGGGCCCGGGGGCACCTCTACTCGATGCACCAGTTGATCGGGCATGCCGACCTGATGCTCGACGACGCGGTGGAGCAGTTTCACGCCGCCGGGCATCCGCACCTGGCCGACCGGATCGCCACAGAGTTGCGCGGCCGCAACGTCATCGCCGGACGGTGGACGTTTCAGATCGTCGAGGACTTCGACGACGGCTACCACGCGCTGTTCCGGGAGTTGGACCAGCAGGCCCGCGACGAGTTGGTGGATGGGCGGCGCCACCTCTACGAGGCGGAGATGAAGGAACGCCGCCGTAGCCGGGGCCGGCCGGGCCACGAGGCCCGGCCGGGCGGCGAGGGCTAGTCGCTTGTCGCGTTGGCCGGGCGACGCCGTGCCGCGTCGTCGGCGATGATCACGGTTGCCACCATCAGCGCGACGCACAGGCTGAACAGCCACGACTCGTCGCTGACGAGCCAGGCGGACACGGGCGCCTGGAGCGCGGCGAGCAGGAAGCCGAGCCAGGCGAGCCGGCGCTGACGCGTGGAGAGGATTCCGGAGCCTTGATGCATTCCGAAATTCTTACGCGAACGGGCCGGGTTGCCGTCCTCCGATCGGCCGATTCTGGATAAGCTGTCCGTTTTCTCGACCTTACGGACACTACTTCTTTGCGCCGAGGGCACCTGGCTGCCGACGGCGCTAGAGTGCCCCTGCGGCAGGATGGTGCCTCGTGTCCACCCCGCCCGCGCGCCCCCGCGCCCTGCTGCTCCTGCTGGCCTACCTCGCGTTCGTCAGTCTCGGCCTGCCCGACGGCCTGCTCGGCGTCAGCTGGCCCTCGATCCGGGGCGACTTCGACGTGCCGACCGAGGCGGTCGGGTGGGTGCTCACCGCCGGCACCGTCGGCTATCTCACCTCCAGCGTGCTGGCCGGCTTCACGCTGGCGCGGGTCGGCGTGGGCGCCCTCCTCGCCGGCAGCACGGTGCTGGCCAGCCTGGCGCTGACCGGCTACTCGGTGAGCCCCGTGCTGGCGGTGCTGGTGGGCTGTGCGCTGCTGCTCGGGCTCGGCTCCGGCGCTGTCGACTCCGGGCTCAACGCGTACGCCGCCGGGGCCTTCGGGCCGCGGCACATGAACTGGTTGCACGCCTTCTTCGGCCTCGGCGTGGCCATCGGGCCACTGATCATGACCGCAGTGCTCAGCGCCGGGCTCGCCTGGCGCTGGGGGTACGGCATCGTGGCCGCCGCCCAACTCGTCCTCGCCGTGGCGTTCGTGCTCACCATGCGGGCCTGGCACCGCGGTGTCCCGGCCAGCGTCGGTGCCGGCGCGCCCACCGAGGCGGGCGCACCGGTCCAGGCCACGCCCGCCGCACCGATCCTCGGGGTCCCGGTCCGGGACACGCTGCGGTTGCCGGCCGTCTGGTCGGGGCTGCTCGCCTTCGCGCTGTACGTGGCCATCGAGGTGTCCGCCGGGCTGTGGGCGTTCCTGCTGCTGACCGAGGGGCGCGGGCTCAGCGCTGCGCTGGCCGGCGGCTGCGTCTCCGCGTAC
This sequence comes from Micromonospora sp. NPDC005324, assembly GCF_040607155.1. Taxonomy (NCBI): domain Bacteria; kingdom Bacillati; phylum Actinomycetota; class Actinomycetes; order Micromonosporales; family Micromonosporaceae; genus Micromonospora; species Micromonospora sp. NPDC005324. The sequence continues at coordinate 83,380 of NZ_JBEXGE010000010.1, forward strand.
TGGGGCAGTCTCTTCGTCGGCCGGGTCGTGCAGGGCCTGGTGGCCGAGCGCCTGGGGGCGGGGATGGTGTTGCGCGCCAGCCTGGCCGGGATGGCCGTCGGCGCGGCGCTGATCGCCATTCCCGGGCCGGCCGTCCTGGCGGTGCTCGGCCTGGTCGTTGTCGGTTTCGCCGCCGCACCGGTGTTTCCTCTGCTCACTCTCACCACCGCCGAGCGGGTCGGCGCGGCGCACGTGGACCGCGCCATCGGCCTCCAGATCGGCGCCTCGGGCGTCGGCGCGGCGCTCGTTCCGGCCGGGCTGGGCGTGCTGATCGGCAACACCTCGGTGCAGGTGCTGGGCTCGGCTCTGCTGGTGCTCGCGCTGGCGCTGATCGCTCTCTACGAGTGGGGCGCGCGCCGACCTGTCGCCGGGCCACCAGTGCCGGCGGTGCCCGCCCAGCCCGGGAGCGATCCTCAGACGTCCGGGCCGGTCCTGCCGGTGGTGGACGGGCGGTAGGCGCGCTGGGGGTCGGTGTCCTCCCGGCTGTTGCCCCGGACGGCACCGTCTCGATCCGACGCGGCCGGCCCGTGCCCGAACGCGGCCTCCTCGCCGGCGTCGTTGCCCGTCACGTCGTCAGCCTGCCCGTCGAGGCTGGAGCCCGACACGGCACGCTCCAACTCCTCCAACGGAAGCCGCTCCTCGTCCCGCCACACCCTGATGTTGTCGTCGGTCATACCTTCAGCCGTACCCGGACCTGATGATCGCAAACGGTCCCGGACACGGCGATGGCCGCCGGGATTCCGGCGGCCATCTCAGGTCACTGCTCAGTGTCACGGCTGTGGACGGTCCACCTGTCCGCGCCAGGCGCCAGTCTCCTGACCACGCCGCTCGATGTAGGTCTTGAACCGTTCCAGGTCGCCCTTGGCCCGCCGGTCGACGATGCCGAGCTTGTCGCCGGCCTGCTCGACCACACCGTGCGGCTCGAACTCGAGCTGCAGGGTGACCCGGGTCTTGTCCTGGTCCAGTCGGTGGAAGGTCACCACGCCGGCCTGCTGGGTGCCATCGGTCGAACGCCAGGCGACCCGCTCGTCGGGGAGCTGTTCGGTGATCTCCGCGTCGAACTCGCGCTTCACCCCGGCGATGTCCACCGTCCAGTGGGTCATGGTGTCGGAGAGCTGCCGGACCTCCTGCACACCCTCCATGAACTGGGGGAACTCCTCGAACTGCGTCCACTGGTCGTACGCGGTGCGTACGGGTACGGAAACGTCAACATGTTCGGTAACGCCACTCATCGGGGAACCTCCTTCAGCCGCCGGCGGATTGTCGGATCGGGGGCGATCCCTCTCACCAGCGAGTTGTCTCGTTCTTGTTGCCGAGCGCGGCCCACACCTCGGAGACCGTCTGGTAGACGGTGCCCTCGGGCAGCCGTTCCAGCGACGCCACGATGTCGTCCGGCGCCTCGTTCTCACGGGCGCTGGCGATGAGCACCAGGCGGTCGCCCGGCAGCGCGCTCATCGAGATGAACCGGCCGAGCCGGCTGCGCTGCTCGACGTCCGTGGAGCTCATGCCCTGCGGGGTGCCGGTGCGCAGGTCGCCGGCCGGGGCGGTGGTCGTCTCCGGCTGGTCCTCGCCAGCCGGTTCCGGCACCCGCGACTCGTCGACTCGAGAGCCGCCGGTCCCCGGCCCCTGTACGAGGCCGCTGACCTCCTGACTCATCTGTTCGTCGATCCTCGGTCCGTGCTTGCTGTTGCCACGCTCCATGCCTTCTGCGCTACCCGGCACCCCGTCCGGTAAACCGGCAGCGGGCCACGAACCGGCCCTCGGCCCGACCGCGGACCGGACATCCGAGCCGGTAACGGAGGCTCAGTCGTTGGCTGGCTTCCGCGGCGGCAGCACCGGCTCGTCCGGGTCCGGGTCGCCGGCCTGCAACTTTCGCCCGCGCTGCACCTCGGCGTTGATCTGCACGCCGAGCATCAGTGCCGAGTTGGACAGGTAGAGCCAGACCAGGAACGCGATGGCCGCCCCGAGGCTGCCGTAGGTGGTGTCGTACGAGCTGAAGTTGGCCACGTAGAGGCCGAAGCCGAAGGAGGCCGCCACCCAGGAGACCAGTGCCACGGCGCCGCCCGGGGTGAGCCAGCGGAACCGGGGCTGACGCACGTTCGGGGCGATCCAGAACAGCAGGGACAGCAGCGCCATCATGATCATGGCGAGCGCCGGCCACTTCGCCACGCTCCACACCGTGCGCGCCAGACCTCCGGCGTTGATCAGGTCGCCGACCGCGTCGGTGACCGGACCACTGACGATCAGGCCGAGGGCGACCACCGCGAGCAGCACCAGCGACAGAGCCGCCATGCCGATCTGCAACGGGCGCAGCTTCCACACCGGCCGCCCCTCCTGCACCCCGTAGACGGCGTTGGAGGCCCGGGTGAACGCGCCGATGAAGCCCGACGCGGACCAGAGCGCGCCGAGCAGGCCGAAACTCAGCAGCAGCTTGGGGTTGCTCTGGTCGAGCACCACGGTCCGGATCACCCCTACGACGCCGCCCTCGTCCTTCTTCAGCACCGACCCGGCTCCCACCTGGTTGGCCAGGTCGACCACAGTGTCCAGGGTCCGCTCTCCGTCGGAGACCAGACCGACGAGGGCCACCACCACGATGGCGGACGGAAAGAGCGCCAGGACGCCGTAGTAGGTCAGCGCGGCGGCCCAGTCGGAGCAGTTGTCGTTGACGAAGTTCTGCACGCTGCGCACCAGCACACCGCGCCAGGTCCGCCAGCTCAGCTGCCGCATCCGTCGGGGCACCCGGGTGCCCGGTGTGCCGTCGAGGGTCGTACCGGGCTCCGTGGTCGTCATGCCCGCTCCCTGCGCCCCGGCCGCCGGATGACCGGTCGTCCGGTCTGGCCTGGCCCGGCGATACCCGGATGGGGAAATCGACAAACCCACCCCGCACCCGGCCGACGCCGCCACGGTTTGCCGCCCCGTCACCGGGGAACGGTCACGGTGATTCTGTCGACACGGAGGAGGACGAGATGCCCGGGCGCGAGGACCTGCCCAGCACGCTGCGACGCTCCCCGGAGAAGGCGCAGCGCACCTGGGAAAAGACGCACGACTCGGCGGTCGAGACCTACGGCGAGGGGGAGCGGTCGCACCGCACCGCCTTTGCCGCCGTGAAGCACCAGTTCGAGAAGGTGGGCGACCACTGGGAGCCGAAGGGCCGCAAGGGCCCCAGCGACCAGCAGGCCGCCGGTGGCGGGCCGGAACGACGGGCTCCCACCGCCGGTGGCGTGGACGCCAACGCCACCAAGGACCACCTGATGTCGGTGGCCCGCAAACTCGACGTGCCCGGGCGGTCCAGCATGACCAAACCGGAGCTGGTCACGGCCATCGAGAAGGCCAACGACCGCGCCACCCGCAAGGCCCGCGGCGACTGACGGCGCCGCACCACAGCACAACAGACGCGGTACGGGCGGACGCGCCACCCCTGCGTCCGCCCGCGCCGTTCACCAGTGCCCGCCGCCCGGCGCCTCGATGTGCACCGCCTTCGTGGCGGTGAACTCGTCCAGCAACTCCGGGCCGTACCCGAAGCCCTGCCCGCTGGCCCGGCGCGGGTGCGCGGCACCCCCCGGCGCACCCCCGAACACCGCGTTGACCTTGACCGTGCCCACCGGCAGCTCCCGCCAGGCCCGCTGCGCGTGACTCATCGACGGAGTCAACACCGTGGCGGCCAGCCCGTACGGGGAGTCCGCCGCGCACTGCAGCGCCTCGTCGAACGAGTCGACGACCACCACCGGGGCTACCGGCCCGAAGGTCTCCTCCCGGACCAGTGGCATGTCGTGGCGGCAGTCAGTGACGACGGTGGCCGGGTAGAACGCCCCCGGCCCGTCCGGCACCTCGCCGCCCACCCGCACCCGGGCGCCGTCCGCCACTGCGGCAGCCACCTGTCCGTGCACGTGGTCCCGGTGCCGCCGGTCGACCAGCGGACCCAGCTCGGTGCCCGGCTCCCGGCCCGGCCCGACCCGCAGCGCTCCGGCGCGTCGTACCAGCGCGGCCACGAAATCGTCCGCCACCTCCCGGTGCACGTAGAGCCGCTCCACCGCCACGCAGATCTGCCCGGCGTTCGCGAACGCGCCGAGCGCGGCCTGCTCCGCCGCCCACTCCGGGTCGACGCCCGCGTCCACGATCAACGGGTCACTGCCGCCGTTCTCCAGGAGCACCTTCGCGCCGGTACGGGCCGCGGCGGCGGCGATCGCCCGCCCGGTCGCTGTGGAACCCACATGGGCCACCACGTCGACCTCCTGCGCCGCCAGCGCCGCACCCACCTCCGGACCGCCAGTGAGCAGCGACAACACTCCGGCCGGCAGCGCCTGATCCAGTGCCCGGGCCAGCAGCCAACCCGTCGCCGGTGTCCGTTCGCTCGGCTTGTAGAGCACCACGTTCCCGGTCACCAGGGCCGCGCCGAGCAGTCCACAGGAGACCGCTACCGGGTCGTTCCAGGGGGTGATCGCCGCGACCACCCCGCGTGGTTGCGGGGTCAGGAAGTCCAGCGCGCCGGTGTCGCCGTTCAGCGTGCGGCCGCCGCGCAGCGGAGCCAGTTCCGCATACTGTCGCAGGGTGCCGATCCCCGCCTCGACGCCGCCGCGGGCGTCCGCCAACGGCTTGCCCATCTCCGCGGTGACCGCCGCCGCCAACTCCTCGATGACCGCCTCCACAGCGTCCGCGGCCCGGTGCAGCGCCGCCGCCCGTTCCGCCGGCGCGGTTGCCGCCCACTGGGCCGCCGCGTTGCGGGCCGCCTGGGTCGCCTTGCCCACCTCGTCGGCGGTGGCCACCGGCACCGTGCTCACCGGCGCGTCGTCCGCCGGATCACGCACGACCAGTTCGCCGCCGTCGCCGCCCGCACCCCACACCCCGCCCACCAACTGCGCAACCGTGTACATGCGGCGCTGGATGCCCCGGCCTCGACGAGGCAAACGCGTTTCGCCCGGTAGCGCGCCGGGTAGGCGGATCCGATGACAACCACCACCGCGCAGAGCGCGGACGCCGTCGTCGTCGGCGCCGGGCACAACGGACTGGTGGCGGCCAACCTGCTGGCCGACGCCGGCTGGGACGTGGTGGTGCTGGAGGCGACAGCGGTGCCCGGCGGCGCGGTCCGCTCCGCCGAGGTCACCGCGCCCGGCTACCTCAGCGACCTCTACAGCTCGTTCTACCCCCTCGGGTACGCCTCACCGGTGCTGGGTGGCCTCGACCTGGGTCGACACGGGCTGTCCTGGCGGCACTCGCCGGACGTGCTGGCGCACCTGCTGCCGGACGGTCGAGCCGCCGTGATCAACCGGGACCCGGACGTCACGGCCGGGTCGCTGGAGCAGTTCGCCCCCGGGGACGGTGAGCGCTGGCTCAACGCGTACACCGACTGGCTCGACGTGGCCGAGCCGATGCTGGGGGCGATCACCTCGCCGTTCCCGCCGGTACGCGGGGGGCTGGGCCTGCTGCGCCGATTGCGCGTCGCCGGCGCGCTGCGGCTCGCGCGTCGGCTCGTCGTACCGGTCCGCAAACTGGGCGACGAACTCTTCGACGGCCCCGGCGGGCCGGCCCTGCTGGCCGGCTGTGCCCTGCACACCGACCTCTCCCCGGAGGAGGCCGGCTCCGGGGTCTACGGCTGGCTGCTGGCCATGCTCGGCCAGCAGGTCGGCTGGCCGGTGCCCGACGGCGGCGCGCAGCAGATCACCAACGCGCTGGTGGATCGGCTACAGGGGCGCGGCGGGACGATCATCTACGGTGCCCGGGCCGACCGGGTGCTCACCGCCCGGGGCCGGGCGATGGGGGTCCGGACCGTCGGCGGGGCGCTGTGGCGGGCCCGACGGGCAGTGCTCGCCGACGTGCCGGCGCCGGCGCTCTACCTCGACCTGGTCGGCGCGGCGGCACTGCCGTCGCGGCTGGTGGAGGACCTGGCGCACTTCCGGTGGGACGGCTCCACGTTGAAGGTGGACTGGGCGCTCTCCGCGCCGGTGCCCTGGACGAACCGGCAGCTGGCCGGCGCCGGCACCGTGCACCTCGGCGCGGACCTGAACGGCCTCACCCACTACGCCAGCGAGTTGGCCCGCGGCGAGCTGCCCCGCGACCCGTTCCTGCTGGTCGGGCAGATGTCGGTGGCGGACCCGAGCCACTCCCCGCCGGGCACCGAGTCGCTCTGGTCGTACACCCACCTGCCGTTCCGGCGTAACTGGCGGGCCGAGGAGGTCGCCGGGCACGTGCAGCGGATGGAGGACGTCCTGGAGGCGGCGGCACCGGGTTTCCGGCGCCTGGTCGTGGGCCGACACGTGGCCGGGCCGGCCGACCTGGAGAAGGGCAACCCGAGCCTCGTCGGTGGCACGCTCGGCGGCGGTACCGCCGCCGCGTACCAGCAGCTCTTCCTGCGCCCGATCCCTGGCCTGGGCCGGGCGGACACCCCGGTGGACCGGCTCTTTCTGGCCAGCGCGTCGGCGCACCCCGGCGGCGGTGTGCACGGCGCGCCGGGCGCGAACGCCGCCCGCGCGGCGCTGGCCCGCGACCGCGCGCTCACCGGCCGCGCCTACGCCGCAGCCATCTCCACCGCCCACCGAGCCATCTACCCCACCTGACCCTCCGCCCACCCTTGGTCACCCAGGCGGGGTGGGTGGGGCCGGGTCACGGGTGATGTTGCGGTGTTTGCTGCGGAGGCGGAAGGGCATGAGGGCGCTCTCCACCTTGGTCGCGGTGGTCATCTTGGACACGCCGTCGCGCCGCTCCTCGAAGCGGATCGGCACCTCCAGGATGGTGTGCCCCAGCTTGGTGGCGAGGTAGTGCATCTCCACCTGGAAGCTGTAGCCGTTGGACTGCACCCGCTCCAGGTCGATGTCGCGCAGGGCTTCGGCCTGCCAGATCTTGAAGCCGGCGGTGAGGTCCCGGATGCGTACCCGCAGCAGCGTGTGCACGTAGAGGTTCGCCCAGCCACTGAGCGCCCGGCGGTAGAGCGGCCAGTTCTCGTCCAGCTCGCCGCCGGGCACGTACCGGGAACCGATCACCACGCTGGCCTGGGTGGAGAGCAGCGCGCCGAGCATCCCCGGCAGCGCCTCGGGCGGGTGCGAGAGGTCGGCGTCCATCTGCGCCACGTACTCGGCGCCGCCCTCGATCGCCCGGGTCATCCCGTCCACGTACGCGCGGCCGAGGCCCTCCTTGCCGGCGCGGTGCACGACCTCGATCCGGTCGGGGTGCTCGATGGCCAGCTTGTCGGCCACCTCCCCGGTGCCGTCGGGGGAGTTGTCGTCGGCGACGAGGATGCGCAGCCCCGGCAGCGGCAGCGCGAGCAGCCGCTCGACCAGCGCCGGGAGGTTGCCCGCCTCGTTGTACGTGGGCACGACGACGGTCAGGCGTGCGTCCCGCCACGGCGACGGCAACTGCACCGGCTTGATCATGTCGGTCATCCTCGGTTCGCGGACAAGGGTCATGGAAAGGGTATCCAGTTCCCGCATCCGGTCCGAGGGAGGCACCCCTCCCGGGCGTTGCGGACCCTCGCCACCCACTGCGCATGGGCGTCGAAGCCCTGGTCAGAGGCTTGCGGCGGTCACCACGACGGTCCGGGTCACAGTCACCCCTTCTGCCGAGTGGCGATGTCGGAGAGTCGGGCCAGCGTCTCCCGGTTACGCCGGTGCAGCACCAGATCGTTGACCTTGTTGTGGACCCAGCGCAGCGGTCCGGCGGCGAAGTCCTCCCCGATGCGGACCCGGGTGGCGCCCTCGCCCACCGGTTGCAGGGTGAAGACCACGATCGCCTCGCCAGCCGGCCAGAGCCCGGCCTTCAGCACGAGCCGGTGCGGCGGTTCGCAGACCAGCACCGTCGACGCGTCCTGCAACGACAACGGCCACGGCCCGGCCCGGTGGTGCAGTTGGCTGCCCACCCGGGGCCAGGCGTCGTCCACATCACGCACGTGTGCGGTGCCCACCACCCAGTCGCTGTACGTCCACCCGTCGGCGAGCACGTCGAACACCTGCTGCGGGGGAGCGTCGATCACTTTCTCCACAATCGCCACAGGACTTTCATACCCGCACCACGCACCGCCTAACGGCCGGCCGGGTTAGCTTGTCTCCGACGGCGGGTAAGGCCGACCCGGGGGATCGCCGGCGGCGCTGGCCCACCGCCCTGCGACGACGTTTACTCCTCGGGGCGCAGGGAACCCGCCGGCTGTGCGACAGGACCAGGAGGATCCGTATCAGCGCAGGTCAGCCCAGGTGTACGCCGCTGCTGACCGCGCCAGCTCCGGGTCTGTCGCAAGCCCCCGACCGGTGCTCTACGACGCGGTGCTGCTGGACCGCGACGGCACACTGATCGAGGACGTGCCGTACAACGGCGACCCGGAGAAGGTGCGGCCGCTGCCGGGCGCGCGGGCGGCGCTGGACCGGCTGCGCGCGGCCGGGCTGCGGCTGGCTGTCGTCACCAACCAGTCGGGCCTGGCCCGGGGTTACTTCAGCGCTGCGCAGATGCGGGCGGTGCACGCCCGCGTCGAGGAGCTGCTGGGCCGGTTCGACGCGTGGCTGGTCTGCCCGCACGACGACGTCGACGGCTGTGACTGCCGCAAGCCGGCGCCCGGTCTGGTGTACGCCGCCGCCCGCGAGCTGGGAACGACGCCGTCCCGGTGCGTACTGGTGGGCGACATCGGCCGGGACGTCGCCGCCGCCATGGCCGCCGGGGCCGCGGGGGTGCTGGTGCCCACCCCGGTGACCCGGCCGGAGGAGGTCGCCGCCGCCGGGTGGGTGGCCACCGATCTGCCGGCGGCGGTGGCGGAGATCCTGCGCCGCCAACAGGCAGTGCAGCCCTCGACCCCGCCCACCGGACCGGTGCGGACGGCGCTGGTGGTCCGCTCGGACTCGGCGGGTGACGTGCTGGTCACCGGCCCGGCGATCCGCGCCGTCGCGGCCGGAGCGGAGCGGGTGGTGCTGCTCTGCGGGCCGCGCGGTCGGGCCGCCGCCAATCTGTTGCCCGGCGTCGACGAGATCATCGAGCATCCGCTGCCCTGGATCGACCACACACCGGGGCCGGTCGACCCGGAGGCCATGCGGAGTCTGACCGCGCGGTTGGGCGTGGTCGGCGCGGACCAGGCGGTGGTGTTCACCTCGTTCCACCAGTCCGCCCTGCCGCTGGCGCTGCTGTTGCGGATGGCGGGGATCGACCGGATCGCGGCGATCAGCGACGACTATCCGGGCTCGCTGCTGGACGTCCGGCACCGGGTGCCGGTGGGCGTCCCCGAACCCGAACGCGCCCTCTCCCTGGCTGCCGCCGCCGGTCACCGGCTGCCCGACGGCGACGAACCGGTTCTGCGGCTGCGCCGAGACGCCGTGCCGCCGCGCCCGGCCGACCTCGGTGAGCCCGGGTACGTGGTGCTGCACCCCGGGTCGGCCGCGTCGAGCCGGGCCTGCCCGCCCGAGGTGGCGACCCGGATCGTCGGGGCGCTGACCGACGCCGGGCACCGGGTGCTGGTCACCGGCGGCCCGGACGAGCGCGCTGTCACCGCCCGGGTCGCCTCGGCCGGCGGCACCGACCTGGGCGGCCGTACCGACCTGGCCGGGCTGGCCGCGATCGTCGCGGACGCCAGCGCGGTAGTGGTCGGCAACACCGGGCCCGCGCACCTGGCGGCCGCCGCCGGTGTGCCAGTGGTGAGTCTCTTCGCGCCGACCGTCCCGTTCGGGCAGTGGGGGCCCTACCGGGTGCCCACCGTCCGGCTCGGTGACGCCGCCGCGCCCTGCCGGGACACCCGGGCGGCCAGTTGCCCGGTCCCCGGGCACCCCTGCCTCAGTGGCGTCGAACCGGACGACGTGGTCGACGCGCTTCGGACCCTCGCCGTCAGCGGTGGTGGCGGCCGATGAACATCCTGCTCTGGCACGTGCACGGCTCCTGGACCACGTCGTTCGTGCACGGGAGCCATCGTTACCTGATTCCCACCACACCCGACCGCGGCCCGTACGGCCTCGGCCGGGCCCGCACCTACCCGTGGCCGGACAGCGCGGTCGAGGTCAGCCCGGAGGAGTTGCCGAGCGCGGACGTCGACCTGGTCATCCTGCAACGCCCCGAGGAGATCGACCGGGCCGAGCAGTGGCTTCGTCGCCGCCCCGGCCGCGACCTTCCCGCGATCTACGTCGAGCACAACACCCCCAAGGGCGACGTGCCCAACACCCGCCACCCGATGGCCGACCGCGACGACCTGCTCATCGCCCACGTCACCGGGTTCAACCAGATCTTCTGGGACACCGGGGCCACCCGCACCACAGTGGTCGATCATGGCATCGTCGCCCCGTCCGCGTCCTACACCGGCGAGCTGGACCGGCTCGCCGTGGTGATCAACGAGCCGGTACGGCGAGGTCGGGTCACCGGCACAGACCTGCTGCCCCAGTTCGCCGAGATCGCGCCGCTGGACGTGTTCGGCATGGGCGTCGCCGGCCTCGCCGACCACCTCGGGCTGCCCGCCGACCGGCTGACCAGCCACGACGACGTGCCCCAGGAGCGGATGCACACCGAACTGGCCCGCCGGCGGGCGTACCTGCACCTGTGCCGGTGGACCTCCCTCGGGCTCAGCCTCATCGAGGCGATGGCGATCGGCATGCCGGTCGTCGCGCTCGCCACCACCGAGGCGGTGATGGCGGTGCCCCCGGAGGCGGGGGCGCTCGCCACCCGGACCGACACCCTGCTCGACGCCGCCCGCCGGCTCATCGCCGAACCGGCGACCGCGCGGCAGGCCGGAGCGGCGGCGCGAACCGCCGCGCGCGACAGGTACGGCCTCGACCGTTTCCTCGCTGACTGGGACCGGCTGCTGGAGGAGGAAGTATGCGGATCGCGATGATCTCGGAGCACGCCAGCCCGCTCGCCGTCCTCGGAGGGGAGGATGCCGGCGGCCAGAACACGCACGTCGCGGAGCTGTCCGTCGCGCTCGCCGCCGCCGGGCACGAGGTGCGGGTCTACACCCGCCGCGACGCGCCCGACCTGCCGGTGACCGTCCGCAGCCCGGACGGGTACGACGTGGTGCACGTGCCGGCCGGCCCGGCCGAGCCGGTGGCCAAGGACGCGCTGCTGCCGCACATGCGGGAGTTCAGCAACTGGCTGATCGAGCGCTGGCGCGGCGGCGACTGGGTGCCCGAGGTCATCCACGCGCACTTCTGGATGAGCGGCCTGGCCGGGCTGACCGCCGGCCGGCAGACCGGGGTGCCGGTGGTGCAGACGTACCACGCGCTGGGCACTGTGAAGCGCCGCTACCAGGGTGTGCAGGACACCAGCCCGGCCCGACGGGTCTCCTACGAGCGGGAGCTGGGCCGATCGGTTGACCGGATCGTCGCGCAGTGCCGCGACGAGGTGGGTGAGCTGGTCCGGATGGGTGTGCCCCGGTCCCGGATGACGGTGGTGCCCTCCGGGGTCAACCTCGCCACCTTTGCCCCGCTCGGGCCGGCCGCCGACCGGGAACCGGGACGGGCCCGCATCCTCACGGTGGGCCGGCTGGTCGAGCGTAAGGGCTTCCAGACCGTGATCCGCGCGATGGAGCTGGTCCCGGACGCCGAGTGCGTGGTCGTCGGCGGCCCACCCGAGGGGCTGTTGGAGACCGACCCGTACGCCCGCCGGCTGCGGGCCCTCGCCGAGTCGTGCGGGGTGGCCGACCGGGTGCACCTGGTCGGCGCGGTGCCCCGGGAGGAGATGGGCCGCTGGTACCGCTCGGCGGACCTGCTGGTCGCGGCGCCCTGGTACGAGCCGTTCGGGTTGACTCCGCTGGAGGCGATGGCCTGTGGGGTGCCGGTCGTCGGCACGGCCGTGGGCGGCATCCGGGACACAGTGGTCGACGGGACGACAGGTGACCTCGTGCCGGCCCGGGACCCGCACGCGTTGGCCACCGCGATCCAGGGGTTGCTCGACGACCGGATCAGGCGATTCGCGTACGCGACGGCGGCGCGTGAGCGGGCCCGGGAGCGGTACTCGTGGGCGGCCACCGCCGAGCGGCTGGTCGAGGTCTACAGCGAGGTGGCCGCCGTGCGACGGCCGACCCGGGTGGTGGCCTGATGCCGACGGGCAGCCTGCTCGACACCCACCTGACGAATCTCGCGGCGGCGCTGGTGCCGTACCGACGGTGTGAGCGACAGCTGGCGCGCTGGGGCGCGGACCTGGCCCACCGGCTGGCCGCCGGGGGTCGCCTGCTGGTGGCCGGCAATGGCGGCAGCGCCGCCGAAGCCCAGCACCTCACCGCCGAGCTGGTCGGCAAGCTGCACGACGACCGTCAGCCGCTGTCCGCCATCGCGTTGCACGCCGAGACGAGCGCGCTCACCGCCATCGCCAACGACTACGGCTACACCGACGTGTACGCCCGCCAGGTGCGCGCCCACGGCCGCCCGGGCGACATCCTGCTGCTGCTGAGCACCAGCGGAGCCAGCCCCAACCTGGTCGCCGCCGCGCAGGCGGCCCGCGACGTCGGGGTGACCACCTGGGCGCTCACCGGCGCCGTCCCCAATCCGCTCGCCGACGCCTGCGACGACGTGCTGGCCGTCGCGTCCCCGGACACCCAGGTGGTCCAGGAGCTGCACCTGGTGACCAGTCATCTGCTCTGCGAGTACCTCGAACAGGAGTTGCCCGCCGCGCAGGCGGCGGTCGCCGATCCGGCGGTCGTCCACCCCACGCCAGCGGAGCCCGCACCGGCCGGTCGGCTGCCTGCCGCACCGGTACGCACCGGGGTCGAGGTGGTGCTCGACGGCGGGACCGGACAGCAGGTCGACGCGTGAGCCGGACAGCAGGTCGACGCCTGAGGATGAGGAGGCAAGCGTGAGGGGACCGGTGGTGGTGCTCGGGGACACCCTGCTCGACCGGGATGTGGAAGGTGTGGTGAACCGGCTCTGCCCGGATTCCCCAGTGCCGGTGCTCGACGAGACCGCGGCCACCGACCGACCGGGGGGCGCCGGGCTGGCGGCGGTGTTCGCCGCCGCGCAGGGCGCCGAGGTGGTGCTGGTGACAGCGCTCGCCGACGACGCCGGCGGGGCCCGGCTGAGCGCTCTGCTCGCCGCCGCCGGCGTGCAGGTGTACCCACTGGCCCTTGCCGGCGCGACGCCGGAGAAGATCCGGCTGCGGGCCCGGGGGCGGGTGCTGCTGCGCCACGACCGGGGCAGCGCGTTCGGGGAGCCGGGTCAGCCCTCCGACGAGGTGCTCCGGGTGATCGCCGCGGCGTCGGCGGTGCTGGTCAGCGACTACGGCCGGGGGGTGGCCCGGCAGCCCGCGCTGCGCGACGCGTTGGCCGCCACCCGCGCGCCGGTGGTGTGGGACCCGCATCCGCGCGGCCCGGCGGCCGTGCCCGGCGTACACCTGGCCACCCCGAACGAGTCCGAGGTGCGCGAGCTGGTCCCCGCGCTGCCCGGCGCCTCCCGACTGGCCGCCGCGTCGCGCGGCGCCCAGGGGCTACGGCGGCGCTGGCGGGCCGGCGCGGTCGCTGTGACGCTGGGCGGCGACGGCGCTCTGCTCTGCCACGCCGGGTCGACTCCGCTGGTGGTGCCGACGCCGGGTAGCGCCGAGGGGGACACCTGCGGTGCCGGCGACCGGTTCGCGGCGGCGGCCAGCCTCGCGTTGGCGCAGGGCGCGTTGGTCTCCGAGGCGGTGCAGGTGGCGGTCGCCGAGGCGTCCGCGTACGTGGCCGGTGGGGGAGTGGCCACGGCGCTGCCCCCGTCGGCGCCTGCGGTGCGGGCCGGGGGGGCGCCGGGGCGGCGAGCCCTCCAGCCGGCACCACGAGGTGTTGCGGTGGCCGACCGGGTGGGGGTGGCCGCTGTGGCCACGCTCCTGGGTGAGGTACGCGCCGCGGGTGGCACTGTGGTGGCGACCGGCGGGTGCTTCGACCTGCTGCACGCCGGGCACGTGGCCACCCTGGAGGCGGCCCGGCAGCTCGGCGACTGCCTGATCGTCTGCCTGAACTCCGACGCCAGCGTGGCCGGGTTGAAGGGACCGGATCGGCCGGTGCAGTCCGAAGCTGACCGGAGCCGGCTGTTGGCCGCCCTGAGCTGCGTCGACGCCGTCCTCATCTTCGACGAGCCGACCCCGGAGACGGCGCTGTCCTGGGTACGTCCCGACGTCTGGGTCAAGGGCGGCGACTACGCCACCGGCGGTGGGGACGCGAGCGCCACCCTGCCGGAGGCGGAGGTCCTGCGCCGCTGGGGTGGGAACACGGTGGTGGTGCCCTATCTGGACGGTCGGTCCACCACCGACCTGATCGTCCGCACACTTGCGGAGCGGACCCGATGACCGCCACGCGGCCCGGTGCCGGGCCCACCGTCCTGGTCACCGGCGGCGCCAGTGGCCTCGGCGCCGCTGTGGTCGCCGCTGTGGCCGCCTCCGGTGGTCGACCGCTCGTGCTGGACCGGCAGCCGCCGGTCGACGGGGTGTCCTGGACCGAGTGCGACCTGGCCGACACACGAGCCGCCGAGGTCGCCACCCAGCACCTCGCCGAGCAGGCCGGTGGCCTGGACGCGGTGGTCACCGCCGCCGGCACCGACGTGCCGGGCCGACTCGCCGACCTGCCGGGGGAGACCTGGGACCGGATCGTCGCCGTGGACCTGCTGGCCACCGCGGCGGTGATCCGGGCCGCGCTGCCGTTCCTGCTGACCTCCCGCGGCCGCATCGTCACTGTCGCGTCCACCCTGGGCGTCAAGGCGGTCAGCGACGCCACCGCGTACTGCGCGGCGAAGTTCGGCGTGGTGGGGTTCACCCGAGCCCTCGCCGCCGAGCTGGCCGGTCAGGTCGGCGTCACCCTGCTCATCCCGGGTGGGATGCGCACCGCGTTCTTCGACGAACGTGACCCGCAGTACAAGCCGGGGCCGGACGCGATCCTCAACGAGCCCGCCGACACCGCCACCGCGATCATGTTCGCGCTCAACCAACCGCCCGGTTGTGCGGTGCGCGAGATGGTGGTCTGCGCCGAGCAGGAGACCTCGTACCCGTGATCCTCGTGCTGCGCGCCCTCGGCGTCGGCGATCTGGTGACCGCGGTGCCCGTGCTGCGGGCGCTGCGGGCCGCGTACCCGTCGCGGGAGCTGGCGCTCGCCGCGCCCGGCTGGCTGGCCCCGCTGGTCGACCTGGTCGGTGGCGTCGACCGGCTGGTGGACACCGCCGGGCTGGAGCGACCCCTCCGGGTCTCCTCGGCCCCGCGGGTGGCTGTCAACCTGCACGGGCGCGGCCCGCAGTCGCACCGGCTGCTCGCGGCCACCCGGCCCGGTCGGCTGCTCGCCTTCGCCAGCCCGGACGCCGGCTGCGCCGACGGCCCGCGCTGGGCCGTCGACGAGCACGAGGTGGACCGGTGGTGTCGGCTGCTGTCCTGGTACGACATCCCGGCCGACCGCGCCGACCTCGGTCTGCGTCGGCCCGGGCCGACGGAGCTGCCCAAGGGTGTCACACTGCTGCACCCGGGAAGCAAGATCCCGGCCAAGCGGTGGCCGGCCGAGCGGTTCGCCGCGCTGGCCCGGGCGCTGACCGACCAGGGGCACCGGGTGCTGCTCACCGGCTCGGCCGACGAACGGGCGTTGGCGGCCCGGGTGGCCGATGCGGCGGGGTTGAGCTCGGACGCGGTGCTGGCCGGCCGGACCGACCTGGGCGCGCTCGCCGCGCTGGTGGCCGACGCCCGGTTGGTGGTCAGCGGGGACACCGGAATCGCCCACCTGGCCACCGGGTACGGCACCCCGTCGGTGGTCCTCTTCGGACCGGTGCCGCCGGCGCACTGGGGGCCACCGCCGGACCGGCCACGGCACCGGGTGCTCTGGGCCGGCGAGGCGGATTGGCCCAGGTGGGATGGGGTAGGAAGCCACCCGACGATGGCGGCTCTGCGCCTCGACGAGGTGCTGGCCGCCGTGGCTGAGGTGGAGAGGGTGGTGCGGGTCTCCGGTGCGGTTGCGGCGTAGCGACCCGGGTCGACCGGGGTACGGACGGCGTCGGCGCGGACGGGGTTGGCTCTTCGTCGACCCGTCCGGCGCTCCGGTGCGGGATCCGGACGTGCTGGCCCGGCTGCGGGAGTTGGTCATCCCGCCGGCCTGGCAGGACGTCTGGATCGCGCCGCACCCGAACGGGCACATCCAGGCGATCGGGATCGACGCGGCCGGACGCAAGCAGTACGTCTACCACCCGCGGTGGCGGGAGAAGCAGGACGAGGCGAAGTTCGACCGCGTGCTGGAGGTGGCCCGGCGGCTGCCGGCGCTGCGCGAACGGGTGGGGCGGGACCTGGACGGGCGCGGACTGGGCCGGGACCGGGTGCTGGCCACTGTGGCCCGACTGCTGGACATGGGGATGTTCCGGGTCGGCAGCGACCAGTACGCGGCCGGCGACGACCCGACGTACGGGGTGGCCACCCTGCGCCCCGAGCATGCCCGGTCCCGTGGCGACTGCGTGGTGCTCGTGTTTCCCGCGAAGGGGGGCATCGAGCAGGTACGCCGGATCGAGGACCCGGAGCTGTGCCAGGTGCTGGCCAATCTGCGCCGTCGTCGGCGACGGGCGGAGCGGCTGTTCGGCTACTGGGACGGCCGGGAGTGGCGCGACGTGCGCAGTGACGAGGTGAACGGCTACCTGCGCGACGCCAGCGGTGGGGAGATGACCGCGAAGGACTTCCGTACCTGGCACGCCACGGTGCTCGCGGCCACTGAGCTGGCCACCGCCGCGCCGGCCCGCTCGGTGACCGCCCGGCGCAGGGCAGTGGTCGCGGTGATGCGTGCGGTGGCGGATCTGCTGGGCAACACGCCGACGGTGGCTCGCGCGTCGTACGTGGACCCCCGGGTGGTCGACCTCTACCACGACGGGGTGGTGGCGTCGGTCGATCCGCAGGCAACTCGCGAGGAGGCGGAGCGGGTCGTCCTGGAGCTGCTGCAGAAGTCCTGACCGGCCCCGTCGGCGAATCTGGGGGGAAGCGCGACGGGACCGGAGCCTCGGGCGTGCGCAGGGTGCCACCGGGCGGCCGCCCGCCGCTCGCGCGGCGGGCGCCTCGCCACGGCCCCCGTTGGCGGCCCACCAGGTGACGGCTGGCCGCGTTGGTGTCAGTCTGCCGGCAGCGAGTTGACCGTGGACGCCCGGCGGTTGACGATCCGCGCCACATCCGAGCCGCTGTCGCGGTGCTCCTGCGGGGTGGTGCCGTACGCGGCCCGGAATGCCCGGCTGAAGTGGGCCTTGTCGGAGAAACCCCACCGCGCCGCGACGGTCTGCACGGGCAGGTTGCGCAGCGCCGGGTCGGTGAGGTCGCGCCGGCACCGGGCCAGCCGCAGCTCCCGGATGTACGACGCCACTGTGGCGTCCTCGGCCTCGAACAACCGGTGCAGGGACCGCACCGAGATGTGGTGGGCGTCGGCGACGGCCTGTGGGCCGAGGTCCGCGTCGCCGAGGTGGCGGTGGACGTACGCCTGCACCTGGGTGAGCAGCGCCCGGCGGCGGACCTCGGTGGGCACGGCGTCCTCGGCGACGAGGTGCCGGCCGAGCATGGTGGTGGCCAGGTCGAGGCCCACCGCGCCGAGCCGGCTGGCGTCGGCGGCATGGTACTGCTCGGGGTGCCCGGTCACCTGGAGCAGAAACTGGGCGAGCAGCGCCCCGATCCCCTCGCTGCCGGACATCCGACCGCCGTAGAGCGCTGCCATCCGCTGTGGTGGCAGCGGCAGCGCGGCGTGCGGGATCAGCGTGATGATCGAGGTGGCCTGGTCCCGCTCGGGATCGGTCGCGTGGTGGCACACGTCGTGGGGTCGGGACCCGTCATAGAAGGTGAACTCGCCGGCCAGGATCTCGCTGCGGCGGCCGTCCTGGCTGGACGTGCCGATGCCGCCGGTGGTGAGGGCGAGGATGTACAGCTCCGGGTCGGACTGACGGACGAGCTTCGGGGTCCGGGTGGCGTCCAGCGACGGGTACTCGTACTGCACCAGTTGGATCGGGCCGAGGTCGACGAAGTCGGCGCGGGCGGCGAAGTCGTCGCTGTGCGCGGAGCTGATGCGCAGCGGCGCCGAGGTGCGCGCGACCAGGTCCAGCCACATGCCGAACCGTTCGCCCGGTGGCAGGACCGTGGTGTCGATGGAATCTCTTGGCAACATCGGTGCTCCCTCAGCCCGCTCGACGCTGGATCAGCGCCTCGACGCCGTCGAGGATCCGGTCCAGGCCGAAGACGAACTCGTCGTCGGGGTCGTCGTCCTGGTAGAGCACGCCGGCGCTCAGCACCCGGTGCAGCGCGGGGAAGCGGGCCGGGTCGATGAGCCGGGCCACCAGCCGGCCGTACACCGGCATCATCTCGCTGGGCTCGACGCCGGCCGCCCGGCTGCCCTCGGCGATCTGCGACGTGAGGGTGGCCTCGTTGCGGACGTACCCGGTGATCAGCAGGAGCACCGACATCTTCTCGCCCTCGCCGAGGGTGGTGCCGTCGAGGCAACGCAGCCCGTCCTCCATCCAGCCGAGCTGCTGCGGAGTGATCGGCGGGCCACTGATCGGCACGCGCAGCAGCCAGGACCGTTGCCGCAGCACCTCGTGCTCGGCCCAGGCCCACCGGGTGAGGCCGGCGCGCCAGTCGACCTCGGGCGGGGGCGGCCCGGGGGATGGGCCGTACCCGGTGTCGACCATGAGCATCAGCAGCTCGTCCTTCGAGCCGACGTACCGGTAGAGGGCCATGGTCGCGGCGCCCAACTCCCTGGCCACCCGGCTCATCGAGACGGCCGCCAGACCGTCGGCGTCGGCCACGCGTACGGCGGCGTCCACGATGGTGGGCACGCTCATTCCCGGCCGGGGGCCCTTGGGTGGCCGCTCCCGCAGCCCCCACGCGCTCTCGATGGCCGGCGGGAGTACGGGCCCGCTGTCGTCTGTCTTCGCCGCCACTTTTCCTCCTTGCTTCGCCATCCTAGTTCTGCGTATGGTCTACGCATAACAGCGTACGTTATACACAGAAGGGAAACTGATCATGATGGTCACCACCACACCGGCGCCGCGAGCGGGCCGGCGGGAGTGGATCGGGCTCACGGTGCTGATGCTGCCGCTGCTCCTGGTCTCGATGGACGTGTCGGTGCTCTACTTCGCCGTCCCGTTCATCAGCGCGGAGCTGCGCCCCAGCGCCACCGAGCAGCTCTGGATCTTCGACATCTACGGCTTCGTGCTGGCCGGGCTGCTCATCACCATGGGCGCGCTGGGGGACCGGATCGGTCGACGCCGACTCCTGCTGATCGGCGCCGCCGCGTTCGGGGCGGCGTCGCTGCTGGCCGCGTACGCCGACAGCACCGCGACGCTGATCGCCGCGCGTGCCGTGCTCGGCATCGGTGGGGCCACCCTGATGCCCTCGACCCTCGCCCTGGTGCGCAACATGTTCCACGACGCCAAGCAGCGCGGCACCGCCATCGGCATCTGGACCGCCACCCTCACCGGCGGCATCGCGATCGGCCCGGTGCTCAGCGGCATCCTGCTGGAGCACTTCTGGTGGGGCTCGATCTTCCTGATCAACATCCCGGCGATGCTGATGCTGCTCCTGCTCGTCCCGCTCCTGGTGCAAGAGTTCCGCAACCCGGCGACCGGGCGGTTCGACCTGGTCAGCGCGGCACTGTCGCTCGGCGCGCTGCTGCCGGTGATCTACGGCATCAAGGAGATGGCCCGCGACGGCCTCAGCCCGGCGCGGCTCCTCGCCATCGTCGGTGGTCTGCTGGTGGGCGGGCTCTTCCTGCACCGGCAGCGGACCCGGGCGTACCCGATGGTCGATCTCGCGTTGTTCCGCCGTCGCGGTTTCGCCGGGTCGCTCGCTGTCAACCTGCTGGCGATGTTCGCCATCGTCGGCTTCGCCATCTTCACCACCCAGCACCTCCAACTGGTGCTCGGCCTGAGCCCGCTGCGGGCGGCACTGTGGAGCCTCGTACCGTCCCTCGCCGTGGGCGGAGTCGCGCCGGCCGCCGCCGCCCTCGCCCAGCGCGTCGAACGGGCGTACCTGATCGGTGCGGGGTTCGGAATCGCCGTGGTCGGCTTCGTGGTGTTGACCCGGGTCACCCCGGAGACGCCGCTGTGGCTGCTGCTCGTCGGCGCCAGTGTCTACGCGGGTGGCCTGGTGATGGTGATGTCCCTCGTCACCGAGCTGGTCCTCGGCGCGGCGCCGCCCGAGCAGGCCGGTGTCGCGTCGGCGCTCACCGAGTCCAGCAGCGAGCTGGGCGGTGCGCTGGGAATGGCGATCCTGGGCAGCGTGGGGGCGGCGGTCTACCGCCGCGAGATCGTCGACGGCCTGCCGGCCGGGCTGCCCGCCGACGCCGGCGCCGCGGCCCAGGAGACCCTCGGCGGTGCGCTCGCGGTCGCTCAGGGGCTGCCGGCGGAGCTGGCCGACGCGGTGCGGCACGCCGCCGGGCTCGCGTTCACCGACGGGCTGCACCTGGCCGCGTACGCCGCCATGGCGGTGATGCTGCTGGGCGCGGTCACCGCGCTGGTCGCGCTGCGCGGCGTCCGACCGGCCGACTCCACGGCGCCGGCCGTCGAGCCGACCGGTCCGGCCGACACCTCGTTGTCGTCGGTCAGTCGATGAGCACGTGCGCGAGCCGGTCGCGGAAACGCCGCTCGGAGTCGCTGACCGACTCGCCGCCGATGCCCAGCAACCCACCGCTGGACGCGGCGCCCACCACCTGCTCGGCGATCTTCACAAGCCAGTGCTTGTACGCGCCGGCCTCACCCTCGTCGACCCGCGCCGCCAGCAACGCGCCGGCCTCGCCGGCCCGCAGCAGCACGTCGTCGATGTACGCCACGGGGTCGGCGGGCGCGATGGCCGGCAACTCCTCACCGGTGTCCGGGTCACCGACCCGGGTGACGATCTCGCCGGCCACGGCGGCGACCAGCGGGCTGGCCGACTCCCGGCCGGCGGCGATGGTCTCCAGTCCGGCCGCGTTCTCCGCCATGGTCCGGCGGGTGCCGTCGGACTCGGCGGCGCTCGCCGCGGTCAGCACCGACTGCGGCAGGCCGACCAGCAACCCCCACTCCTCGTCGGAGAAACCGAACCCGGTGTACGCCGGCTGCTCGATCACGACAACGCCCCTTCCGCACTGCTCTGCTTGGTCAATCGATGCTCTGCTTGGTCGATCCACCGGGCCCGGAACGGGCGCCCGGGTCAGGCTAGTCCAGGGTCAGCAGGCCCTGTTCGGACACCACGCGCACCGACAACGTCTTGTACCCGACCTCATCGAAGAGGACCGTCATCTTGTCCTCCTCGTACGAGAGCACCAGGCCGGGCCCCCACTCCGGGTGACGCACCTGACTGTGCACCGGGAACGGCCCGACCGCACCCTGGTCGGCCACGCTGGTGCCGTTGTGGCAGTTGTCGCAGTGGCCGCAGACCTGCGTCATCTGCTCGCCGAAGTAGGCCAGCAGGGTCTGCCCCCGGCAGGCCCGGGTCTCGGCGAAGGCCCGCATCATGTCGGTGCGGGACCGGGTCACCGTCTGCTGGCGCTCCGCCTCGGCCAACGCCGCCGCGGCGGCGTCGGTCGGGTTCGGGGAGTAACGGGAGGCGCCGATGCGCTGCCGGGCACGCGGCTCGGCCGCCCCGACCTGCTCCAACAGGGAGAGGTACTGGCCCAGCTTGCGCGGCCCCAGGCCGGTGGTCTCGCGCAGTTCGGTCTTGGTGGCTGCCTTCTTGCGCAGCAGCGCGGCCAGGTCGCGCAGCTCCTCGACGTCGGGCAGGCCGCCGCTGAAGAACCGTTGCAGGCCCACATCCTCGGCCCGCCAGAGCAGCAGCACCCGGGCCGGTTGCCCGTCGCGGCCGGCCCGGCCGATCTCCTGGAAGTAGCTGTCCGGCGAGTCGGGCAGTGCCATGTGCGCCACCCAGGCGATGTTCGGCTTGTCGATGCCCATGCCGAACGCCGAGGTCGCCACCATGATGGGGACCTGGTCGGCGAGGAACGCCTCGTGCAGCTCCGCGCGGGCACCCATCGGCATCCCACCGTGGTAGAACTGCGCCGGGAAGCCGGCGTCGGTCAACCGGGTGGCCAACTCCTCGGCGGCGCGGCGGGTCGGCACGTAGATGATCCCCGGCCGGCCCTCGTCGCGCAGCAGTGTCATCAGGCGCCGCCAGCGGTAGTCCTCGTCCGGGCAGTGCGCCACCTCGAGAAAGAGGTTGGGCCGGTCCAGCCCGGAGACCACCACGTCCGGGTCGCGCAGCCGCAGCCGGGCGATGATGTCGTCACGTACCGGCGGGGAGGCGGTGGCGGTCAGCGCCACCACCGGCGGCCGGCCGATGCCCTCGATGAGGTGCCCGAGTGCCAGGTAGTCGGGGCGGAAGTCGTGCCCCCACGCGGAGATGCAGTGCGCCTCGTCGATCGCCACCAGAGCCGGCTTCAGCGCGGCCACCTCGGCCATCCGCTCGGGATTGCTGAGTTGTTCCGGGGTGATGAACAGGAACTCCGCCCGGCCCTCGCGGATCTCGGTGATCGCCTCGGCCTGCTGGCTGGCCGACTCGTTGGAGCTGATCCGCACCGCCCGCAGCTCCGGGCGTTGTCGCTCGTTGAGGGAGGCGATCTGGTCCTGCTGGAGGGCCAGCAGTGGGGAGATCACCACTGTGGGGCCGGGTATCAGGCTGGCCGGGATCTGGTAGATCGCCGACTTGCCGGCACCGGTGGGCAACACCACCAGGGCGTCGCGGCGCTTCATCACCGCGCGCATCGCGGCCAGTTGGTTGGGCCGAAGCGCCTTCCAGCCGAAAAGGCTGCGGGCCGCGCGGCGCAACGTCATCGAGTGCGTGGACAGTTTCATCGAGGGCCGGAGGTACCCGAGCTCATGACCGTCGAAACGCGTTCGGACGATCATGAGCTCGTTGATCGCCGACTCAGCGCAGCCGGGGCAGGACCTCGCGCTGGTAGAGGTCGAACAGACCCTGGTAGTGCGGGCCGGTGTTGGCCACGTAGACCTCGTCGAAGCCCGTCTTGGCGTACTGGTCGATCATCTCCAGGTGCGCGTCGGCGCTGTTGCCGCAGACGAACGCCTTCTTCAGCATCTCCGGCCTGACCAGTTCGGCGGCCTGCTCGAAGTGCCGCGGCGAGGGCAGCACCTGGGACAGCTCACCCGGCACCCCCGCGTTGGGCCAGCGCTCGTACGCGATGCGCAGCCCCTCCTCCTCGCTGTCCGCGTACGCCGCCTTGAAGCCGGCCTGGCACGGCTTGTCGCCGCCGCCGTTCTCGCGGAAGCGCCGGACCATCTCGCCGTCGGGCATGGTGCTCACGTAGCCGTCGCCGATCCGCGCGGCCAGGTCGATGGACTTCGGCCCGAAGCCGGAGACGTAGATCGGCGGGGGAGCGTCGGGCAGCGTGTAGATCCGGGCCTGCTCGACTGTGTAGTGCTTGCCGTGGTGGCTGACGAAGCCGCCGGCCCACAGCGCGCGCAGCACCTCGACGGCCTCCTCCAGCATCTCCAACCGGACGTCGGCCTGCGGCCAGGCGTCGCCGAAGATGTGCTCGTTGAGCGCCTCGCCGGTGCCGACGCCGAGCACGAACCGCCCGCCGTGCAGCACCGCGCTGGTCGCCGCCGCCTGCGCGATCACGGCCGGGTGGATCCGTACGGTCGGGCAGGTCACCGCAGTGGTCACCGGAAGTGAACAGACCTGGCTGAGCGCGCCGATCATCGACCAGACGAATGGGCTCTGACCCTGTGCGTCCACCCAGGGGTGGTAGTGGTCGGAGATCCACAGTGCCTCGAAGCCGGCCCGTTCGGCACCGCGCGCCTGCTCCACCAACTCGGCCGGCGTGAACTCCTCGCTGGACAGAAAGTATCCGGTCTTCATGGCTTACCCCTTCGGCACGCGGACCTGCTGATGGGGGAAGCCGTACCCCGGCGACGCCCGGTCACACCGGTTGTCGATGCGGGGCGGATCAGCGTCGACCGAACATCGCCCGGATCGCGGCGAGGAGCAGCAGGGCGCCGACCACCAGGCCGAGCAGGCGTACGCCGGGGATGTCGGCCGGGCTCGTCGCGTCGGCCAGCAGGACGGGATCCATCCCCGCACTCTCCCCGGGGAGCGGGCCGCCAGGCAACTGTAAGGTTTATTGACTATTGAATCGCTCAGTGTGACCATGGCAGGACCGCCTGCCGGTGGCGGTGCGCCGAGGGCGCGCGAGAGATGGGGTACGGGGGCCGCATGAGCGAGCGCAACCAGCGGGTCGACGGGGGCGCACCGTCGCCGGTGATCGACGTCGATCACGGCAAGGGGGCGGAGTGACAACTACCAACGAGCACCTCCCGGCGCTCGCCGCCGCCGTCCTGCAACCCGGCTTCGTCGGCACCACCCCACCGCCATGGGTGTGCCGCTGGCTCGGCGAGGGTCTCGGCTCGGTGGTGCTCTTCGCCCGCAACGTCGTCGACACCGAGCAGGTGGCCGCACTCACCGCGACGCTGCGCGCGGAACGGCCGGACGTCATCGTGGCGATCGACGAGGAGGCCGGCGACGTCACCCGGCTCGAGTCGGTGCACGGGAGCTCCCGGCCCGGCAACTTCGCCCTCGGCGCTGTCGACGACCCGGAGCTGACCGAGGCCGTCGCCCGGGACCTCGGCGCCGAGCTGGCCAGGGCGGGGGTCACCCTCAACTACGCCCCGGACGCCGACGTCAACTCCAATCCGGCGAACCCGGTGATCGGCGTGCGCTCCTTCGGCGCCGACCCGGTGCTGGTAGCGCGGCACACCGCCGCCTGGGTCCGCGGGCTCCAGGCCGGCGGCGTGGCGGCCTGCGCCAAACACTTCCCCGGGCACGGCGACACCCGGGTCGACTCACACCACGACCTGCCCCGGATCACCGCCGACCGCGACCGGCTGGACGCCTGCGAACTGGCCCCGTTCCGCGCCGCCGTGGCCGCCGGGGTGCAGGCGGTGATGACCGGCCACCTGCTGGTGCCCGCGCTCGACCCGCACCTGCCGGCGACGCTCAGTCAGCGCATCCTGGGCGGGTTGCTCCGCGACGAGCTGGGCTTCTCCGGCGTGGTGGTCACCGACGCGGTGGAGATGCGCGCGGTCGCCGACAGGTACGGCTTCGCCGGTGCGACAGTCCGTGCCCTCGCCGCCGGGGCCGACGCCATCTGCATCGGTGGCGAACGGGCCGACGAGCAGGCCGCCCGCGAGCTGCGCGACGCCATCGTGGCCGCCGTCGTCTCCGGTGAGCTGCCCGAGGAACGTCTCGCCGAGGCCGCCAAGCGCGTCGGTCAACTCGCCGCCTGGACGGTGGCCGCCCGCAGCGCCGGCTCGGCCGGCGGGCGCGCCGCCGCCGACGTCGGGCTGGTCGCCGCCCGCCGGGCCGTCCGGGTCACCGCCGCCCCCGGTACGACTGTCGCGCTGCCCCTGACCCGCGCGGCGCACGTCGTCGAGTTCGAGCCGCTGCGCAACATCGCCATCGGCGCCGAGACCCCGTGGGGCATCGGCGGACCACTGACCGAGCTGCTGCCCGGCACCAGCACGGTCCGCTACGCCGAACCCGACGTGCCGGCGGACCCGGGCGCCGGTGCGGGCAGCCGCCCTCTGGTCCTGGTCGTCCGCGACCAGCACCGGCACGACTGGATGCGCGCCGCCGTGCACCGCGCGTTGGCCGCCCGGCCGGACGCCGTCGTTGTCGAGTTGGGCGTGCCCGAGCTGGTCACCGGGGCGGTGCACCTGGCCACCCACGGCGCCACCCGCGCCAGCGGACAGGCCGCCGCCGAGGTGCTCGCCGGCGCCCGCTGACCGGCCCGCGCTATGGGAGGTCGGCGACCAGGTCGGCGTACTCGGGGTGCTTGTCGATGAACGCGGCCATGAAGGGGCACTGCGGCACCAGTGTCGTGCCGCGTGCCCGGAGCTGGTCCAGGGTGCCGCGGATCAGCGCGCCGCCCACCCCCTTGCCCTGAAAGCCCCGGTCCACCTCGGTGTGGGTGAAGACCAGGACCTCACCGCGCGGCACGTACGCGGTGAAGCCGGCCAGCGCGTCGTCGACCAGGATCTCGAAGCGGTGCTTCGCCGGGTTGTCCTCGACCAGGGTGCTCATCCGGCCATTCTCCCCGCCCGCTCGGCCAGCGCGTCGAGTTCGCCGAGCAACCGGTCCACCTCGTCGGCCGTGTTGTAGTGGTAGATGCTGGCCCGCACCGCGCCGCCGCTGTCGCGCAGACCCATCATTTGGAAAAACTCGTAGGCGTAGTAGTCGCCGACGGAGAGGCAGAACCCGGCGGCGCCCAACGCCTCCTGGGTGGCCGCCGGGGACATGCCGGCGACCCGGAACGAGACCGTCGGGCAGCGCCGCGCCGGCGAGCCGTAGACGGTGATCGCCGGCCGCTGCGCCAGCCCGGCGAGCAGCCGGTCCAGCAGTGCCTCCTCGTGCGCCTGGGCGGCGGCCAGCCCGACCCGCAGTCGGGCCCGCCGGTCCCCGACAGCGTCCGGGTCCAGCCCCGCCAGGTGATCCACGGCGGCGGCCACGCCGGCCAGCAGCGGAAAGCTCGGCGTGCCGTACTCAAACCGGTCCGGCACCGCGTCGGAGGACGGCACCAGCTTCGCCGGGCGCAACGCCGCCCACCGGGCCGGGTCCGCCACCATCGCCGCCAGGTGCGGGCCGGACCACTTGTACGCGCTGGTGACCAGCACGTCGGCGCCGAGCGAGGCCAGGTCGGTCGGCCCGTGCGGCACCGAGTGCACCGCATCGACGTAGACCAACGCGCCGACCGCGTGCGCGGTCTTGGCGATCGCCGACACGTCCGGCATGGTGCCGATGGCGTTGCTGCCGGCGGTCACCGCGACCACCCGGGTCCGCTCATTCACCAGGTCCGCGTACTGGGCCGCGGGCAGCTCACCGGTGTGCCGGTCGACCTCGGCCCAGCGCACCGTCGCGCCGGCCGCCTCGGCGGCCTGCACCCACGGCCGCACGTTCGCGTCGTGGTCGAGCCGGGAGACCACCACCTCGTCACCCGGGCGCCAGGCCGCGCCGAGCGTGCGGGCCAGGGTGTAGGTCAGCGCTGTCGCGCTCGGGCCGAGCACCACCCCGGCCGGGTCGGCGCCGAGCAGGTCGGCCACCGCCGAGCGTGCCTCGGCCACCAACTCCAACGACCGGCGACCCGCTACGTTGGCGGTGCTGCGATTGCCCACCGCCGACCGCATGGCGTCGGTGACCGCGTCGATCACACCGGCCGCGGTCTGGGTGCCGCCGGCACCGTCGAAGTGGACGAAGCCCTCGGTCAGGGCGGGGTAGGCGGCCCGGGTGCGGGCGATGTCGAACGGCATGTCCCGGACCCTAGCCGGTCCTCCTCGTACCCTGGTCGGCCGCCAGGTGATCACCGTTGGGCGGTGACGTCGCGGATGTCTCGTACTCTTGGCGGGGTGACGAACCGACCCGCCACCATGCCCATTCCCACCGTCCGCCGCGCCGCCGGTCTCTTCGCCGGTCTGGCGCTCGGCCTCGCCGTGCTCGCCGGGTGCAGCTCCCAGGGCGCCTCCACCGACTGCGGGCTGGACGCCTGCACTGTCACCTTCGAGCGGGGTGTCGACGCGAGCGCAACCATCCTGGGCGTCGAGGCCAAGCTGGTCGGTGCCGAGGGTGACCAGGTGACCGTCGAGGTCGCCGGTGAGCAGCTCACCCTCACCACCGGCCAGCAGGCCGCCGAGGCCGGGGGCTTCGCGGTCACCCTGGACAGCGTGACCGACCAACAGGTCAAGGTTCGCGTAGCGCGCAACCCGGGCAGCTGACCTGGGCGGGTGGCGGTGGCCGACGTTTGGGAATCTTCAGAATCGGAGATTGTGACGCCATGTCACTCACCCGTAGCGCCGAAGCCACCGCCTCCCGAACGGCGGACAGCCGGTGGCTGGAACTTCTCGCCCGGGCCGGCTTCATCGGCTACGGCATCGTCCACCTCCTCTTCGCCTGGTTGGCGTTGCAGATCGCGTTCGGCACGTCGTCCGACGACGGCGACCAGTCCGGCGCGCTGCGTACCCTCTCCGCACAGCCCCTCGGCAAGTTCCTGGTCATCGCCGTCGCTGTCGGCCTGCTCGCGATGGCGATCTGGCAGGCGCTGGAGGCGGCGGTCGGGCACCGCGCCGAGCGCGGCAAGGAGCGGATCACTGAACGGCTCGCCTCGGCCGGCCGGACCATCGTCTACCTCTACTTCGCCTGGACCGCCTTCAAGGTCTTCTCCGACGCCGGGTCGAACAGCGCCGACAAGCAGGAGGCGTTGACCGGCAAGCTGATGACCTCCAGCGGTGGCCGCTGGCTGGTCGGCCTGGCCGGGCTTGTGGTCGCCGCGATCGGCATCGGTCTGGTGATCTACGGCGCCCTGAAGAAGTTCGAGAAGCACCTCAAGACCGGCGAGATGAGCCCGAAGACCCGCCAGCTCGCCCGCCGGCTGGGCATGGCTGGATACATCGCCAAGGGCGTCGCGTACGGCATCGCCGGTCTGCTGGTCATCGTGGCGGCGGTGAAGTACGACCCGGAGAAGGCCCGTGGTCTGGACGCCGCACTGCACACACTGCGTGAGCAGTCCTACGGCACGTTCCTGCTGGCCCTCGTCGCCCTGGGCATCGCCGCCTTCGGCGTCTACTGCTTCCTCCAGTCCCGGTACCGCAAGGTCTGAGCTGGTCGATTTTCAAGACGACGGGCACTCTTGGGCTTTTGCCCGGAGTGCCCGTCGTCTGATCCAAGGGGAGCCCCGAAGCTGTGCAGAACTATCTCGAAACGGCCGTCGCCGCGCTCGTCGCGGCGGCGGTCGCCCTGTTCCTGGTCGAGGTCGTCCACCGGGTGACCCGGCGGTTCGGCCGCCGGTCACTGCTGTTGACCGAGTTGACCGACCACGCGCACCGCCCGTTCCAGGTCGCCGCAACGGTCCTGGCCGTGCAGTTCGCCGTCCGCTTCACCACCGGGTACGCGGTCGGCGTGAGCTGGCGGCGGCTGCTGCTGCACCTGCTCATCCTCGGCGTCATCGCCACCATGGCCTGGCTGGTCGCCTGCCTGCTGATCGTCGTGGAGGACACCGCGCTGGCCCGGTTCCGGGTCGACGTACCGGACAACCGGCACGCCCGGCGGGTCCGAACCCAGGTGGTGATGCTGCGCCGACTGACCATCGCGGTGATCGTCATCCTGGCCGTCGGCGTGATGCTGATGACGTTCCCCAGCGTGCGGGGCATCGGCGCCGGTGTGCTGACCTCGGCCGGTGTGGTCGGTGTGGTGGCCGCGCTCGCCGCGCAGAGCCTGCTCGGGAACGTCTTCGCCGGCGTTCAACTCGCCTTCAGCGACGCCGTCCGGCTCGACGACGTGGTCGTCGTCGAAGGGGAGTGGGGTCGCATCGAGGAGCTGACCCTCAGCTACGTCGTGGTGCAGATCTGGGACGACCGCCGGTTGATCCTGCCCACCTCGTACTTCACCAGCAAGCCGTTCCAGAACTGGACCCGGACGGAGGCGGCGGTGCTTGGCACCGCCGAGTTCGACGTCGACTGGGCGGTGCCGGTGCAGACCATGCGCGAGGAGCTGCGCCGCCTCGTCGAGGGCACCGAGCTGTGGGACGGTCGGGTCTGCGTCCTCCAGGTCACCGATGCCACCGGCGGGATGGTCCGGTTGCGCGCGCTGGTCAGCGCCGCCGACGCGGGCAGCCTGTGGGACCTGCGCTGCCTCGTCCGGGAACACCTGGTCGCCTGGATCCGGGACAACCGCCCGACCGCGATGCCCCGGCTGCGCACCGAGCTGGGCGACTCCAACAGCAACCTGTCCTGGCAGTGGGTGCAGCCGAGGCGGCCGGCCCGCCGCCTGTCCGACACCGAGGCGCCCGACGACGCCCGTGTCTTCGGCGGCAGCGACGACGGCGACGCGCGCAGCGAAGCCTTCGTAGGCCCCGAAGAAACCCGCCCCTAACCCCACCCCACCCCTCAAGTCCCGGTTGATCATGAAGTATTGCCACGACACGCGGGGCGGGAGGGCAATAACTTCATGATCAGCGGAATTCGTGGTCCGTTGCGGGAGGTTTGGTCGGGCTTGGGTTGGGGATGTGCTGCCGGACGTCTCTGGCGTGATCGCGGCGGTTGGCCGTGCGTTGGCGGCGCGGCGTCCGGACAACGGGACGGTGAGCTGGTTGGCGCGCTTTAGGATTGACGAGCGGCGACTTCGGGCATACAGCGCGGTGATGAGGAAAGGAGGACAGCATGGCTGACGTGGCGAAAGCCCGCACATCCCAGAACGGGAGCGAGCCCTCCACTGCCGAGTTGGTGCAGCGGGCCACCGAGCAGATCTCTCGCCTCGTGCGGGACGAACTGACGCTGGCCCGAGCGGAGTTGACTCAGAAGGGTAAGCACGCGGGCATCGGGATCGGCCTGTTCGGCGGCGGCGGCGCGCTGGCGTTCTTCGGTCTGGGTGCGCTGGTCGTCACGGCGATCCTGCTGCTCGACCTGGTGTTGCCCGCCTGGGCCGCGGCGCTGATCGTGGCGGTGGCCTGCTTCCTGGTGGCCGGCATCCTGGCTTTGGTGGGCAAGAAGCAGGTCAGCCGTGCCGTCCCACCGATGCCGGCGGCCACGGTCCGTAGCCTCCGGGCAGACATGGAGACCGTCACCGCCGCGGTGAAGGACAGGGGGCGGCAATGACCGGTAACGGGACCGGCGATCCGGAGGCCCTCCGCGAGGAGATCCGTCGCACCCGGGTCGAGTTGGGCGAGACGATGGAGGCGTTGGCCGCCAAGGCCGACGTCAAGGCGCGTCTCAAGGAGTCCGCCGAGCAGGCCAAGGAGCGGATGCGCGAGCAGGCGGCGCAGACCGTCGCTCGGGTCCGCGGGCAGGCCGCGCGTGGCGCCGGTATGGCGCGGGCGCAGGCGTACGAAAAGGGCGAGATGGTACGCGCACAGGCGTACGACAAGGGCGAGTTGGTGCGCCGCAACCCGGTGCCATGGGCGGCCATCGCGGCCGGTGCGGTGGCCACCGTGGTGGTGCTGATGATCGTTCGGGGGAGGCGTAGGTGAGTAAGAGCATCGGCAGGGTCGCGTACCGGCCGGTCGGCGTGTTGTTGGGCATCGCCGCAGGCACGGTGGCCGGGGCGATCTTCCGGCAGGTCTGGAAGGTCACCGCGGGCGACGGTGAGGCGCCCAACGCGACCGACGAGGATCGCGGCTGGGGCGAGGTCCTGGCCGCCGCGGCGTTGCAGGGCGCCATCTTCGCTGTCGTCCGGGCCGCCGTGGACCGGGGCGGCGCGGTCGGCGTACGCCGGATGACCGGCAGCTGGCCGGACTGACCAGGCAGCGACTTCAGCCCCCTTCCCGCATCGATGGGAAGGGGGCTTTCGCATGGCATCGGACGCCGCCCAGCGCGCCTGAGGCATCCGTCAGGTCACATGTCGGAGAAATTCGTCGGAGAGGTCGTGACAGACTTTTTACCTCCGTGATTTGCTGATCCCCGCTGTTGCGAGATGGCGTGGGTTGAGAGAAGTCTCCTTCGTGGGGCCGCCTCAGGCGCCGCTGCTCAAAAACGGCCAATCGGCCGGACGGCGTGCACGGCCGCCAGTTTTTAGAGGGAGATTCACATGGCTCAGGGAACCGTGAAGTGGTTCAACGCTGACAAGGGCTTCGGCTTCATCACCGTCGATGGTGGGGGTGCTGACGTGTTCGTCCACTTCTCGGCCATCCAGTCCAGCGGCTACCGCTCGCTGGAGGAGAACCAGCGGGTGGAGTTCGAGATTGCTCAGGGTCAGAAGGGCCCGCAGGCTGAGCAGGTCCGCCCCATCTGAGTAGGACGGCCGGCCCCCGCCGGCCAGTGGGACGATCCGGCTCAAGGGTCACGGCAGAGCCCCGCATCCCGGTTGGGATGCGGGGCTTTCGCCTGCTCGGGCTCCCTGGTGCAGCGACCGGTCAGCGTCGACGCGAGCGCAGGCCGAGCCAGAGCACCACCAGCCCGGCGAGCGCCACGAGCGGGCCGATGACCGCCCAGATCTTCTCGTCGGTCATCACGCTGCCGCTGACGTAGCCGAGGCCCTGGACCGTCCACACCGCACCGATCACCACGGCCAGCAGGCCGAGGGTGAGCGGAAGCCAGCCCCTCATCGTTTCCCCTCTCCGCCGCCCGGGTCGGCGCGCCGCCGTCCAGCATCGCCGGCCGGGCGGCGCGACGCGAGCACCTCGGGCGCGCGGGTCACCACCGGTCGTGCACCTGCGGGCGGATCAGCTCGTCGTAGGTCTCGCGGACGGCTGCCAACTGCTCGTCGGTGAGCGGGGACAGAGCCGCGGCGGCGGCGTTGCGTCGGGCCTGGTCTGCGTCGCGGGCACCGGGGATGACCACTGTGACGCCAGCCTGGTCCAACACCCAGCGCAGCGCGAACTGCGCCATCGTGCGGTCGGCGTCGACGAGCGGGGCCAGCCGGCGTACGGCGGCCAGGCCTCGATCGAAGTCGACTCCGGAGAACGTCTCGCCGACGTCGAAGGCCGCGCCGTGCCGGTTGTAGTTGCGGTGGTCGTCGGCGGGGAACTCGGTGTGCTCGTCGTAGCGGCCGGAGAGCAGGCCACTGGCGAGCGGCACGCGGGCGATGATGCCGACGCCGGCTGCCGCCGCGGCCGGCAGCACCCGTTCGAGGGGCTTGTGGCGGACCGCGTTGAGGATGATCTGGACGCTCGCCACCCCCGGTCGGGCGATCGCGGTGAGGGCCTGGTCGCAGGTCTCGATGCTGACTCCGTACCCGGCGATCACCTTCTCGGCGACGAGGGTGTCCAGGCCGTCGAAGACCTCGTCGGAGGAGAAGACCTCGGTGGGCGGGCAGTGCAACTGGACCAGGTCCAGGGTGTCCATGCCCAGGTTGGCCCGGGAGCGGTCGGTCCACTGCCGGAAGTTGGCCAGGGTGTACGCCTCCGGCCGCTGCTCGACGCGGCGGCCCATCTTCGTGGCGACGGTCAGCCCGGCGTCGGGTCGGGTGCGCAGGAAGCGGCCGATCAGCTGCTCGCTGCGGCCGTCGCCGTACACGTCGGCGGTGTCGAGGAAGGTGACCCCGGCGTCCACGGCGGCGGCGAGCACCGCCATCGCGTCGTCCTCGCTGACGGTGCCCCAGTCGGCGCCGAGTTGCCACGCGCCCAGGCCGACCGCGCCAACGGTCCGGCCGAGCCGGTTGAAGCTGCGCTGTTCCATGCCCCGAGCCTAGTGATCGGGTTGCCACCCTGCCATGCGAGCCGTACCTTCAGCAGTACGGACGTACGGTTTGGGAGGCGACCATGTGGGACCCGACGACCTATCTGCGCTTCGGCGACGAGCGATCCCGGCCGTTTCACGACCTTCTCGCCCGGATCCCGGCCGAGCGACCCCGGGCGGTGGTCGACCTCGGCTGCGGCCCCGGCCAGCTCACCGCCGTCCTCGCCGAGCGCTGGCCGACCAGCCGGGTGTGTGGCCTCGACTCCTCACCCGACATGATCGAGCGGGCCGAGGCCCTCGGTGCGCCGGTCGACTTCGCGGTCGCCGACCTGCGCGACTGGGCTCCGGCCGGCGACGAGGACGTGGTGGTCAGCAACGCGGCGTTGCAGTGGGTCCCCGGCCACCAGGAGCTGCTGCGCCGCTGGGCAGCCGAGCTGCCCGCCGGCGCCTGGCTCGCCGTGCAGGTCCCCGGCAACTTCGCCGCCGACTCGCACCGCGCCCTGCGGGAGGTCGCCAGCCGGCCGACCTGGCGGGCCGAGGTCGCCCCGCTGCTGCGCGCGGACCCGGTCGACGATCCGGCCGACTACGCGGCGCTGCTGACCGCCGCCGGCTGCGCGGTGGACGCCTGGGAGACTACCTACGTGCACCTGCTGCCGGCTCGACCCGCCGCCGAGCACCCGGTGCTGGCCTGGATGGAGGGCACCGCGCTGCGCCCGGTCCGGGCCGCACTGGACGCCGCCGGCTGGTCCGCCTTCCGGGCCGAGCTGGGAGTACGGCTCACCGCGGCGTACCCGGTGCGGCAGGGTCAGGTGTACTTCCCGTTCCGCCGCGTCTTCGTCGTCGCCCGCACCGGCGACCATGCCCAGGAGAACCCGTGACCGACCTTCCCACCTTCATCGCCGGCCTGCCCAAGGTGGAGCTGCACGTGCACCACGTCGGCTCCGCCTCGCCCCGGATCGTCGCCGAGTTGGCCGCCCGCCACGAGGGGCGCACCCCCGTGCCGGCCGACCCGGACGCGCTCGCCAGCTACTTCGAGTTCCGCGACTTCGCGCACTTCATCGAGGTCTACCTGAGCGTCGTGGACCTCATCCGCGACCCGGAGGACGTCTGGATCCTCACGCACGAGGTGGCCCGCGAGCTGGCCCGCCAACAGGTCCGGTACGCGGAGCTGACCATCACCCCGTACTCGCACGTCCGACGGGGCATTCCCGCGCCGGCGTTCTGCGAGGCCATCGAGGACGCCCGCAGGCGCGCCCTAGCCGACTTCGGCATCGAGCTGCGCTGGTGCTTCGACATCCCCGGCGAGGCCGGCCTGCCGGCAGCCGAGGAGACGCTGCGCATCGCGCTGGACGAGCGCCCGGACGGGCTGGTCAGTTTCGGTCTGGGTGGCCCGGAGATCGGCGTCCCCCGACCGCAGTTCCGGCAGTACTTCGACCAGGCCCGCGCCGCCGGGCTGCGCTCGGTGCCGCACGCCGGGGAGACCACCGGCCCGCAGACCGTCTGGGACGCCCTGAACGAGTTGGGCGCCGAGCGGATCGGGCACGGCATCTCCGCCGCGCAGGACCCGCAGCTGCTCGCGTACCTGGCCGAGCGACAGATCGGGATGGAGATCTGCCCGACCTCCAACGTGCGTACCCGGGCGGTGGCCACCCTCGACGAGCACCCGCTGCCCCAGCTGGTCGAGGCCGGGCTGCTGGTCACCATCAACTCCGACGACCCGCCGATGTTCGGCACCACCCTCAACGACGAGTACGCGGTGGCCGCCCGCCTGCTCGGCGTCGGCGCCGAGGGGCTGGCCGGGCTGGCCCGCAACGCGGTGACCGCGTCCTTCCTGGACGCCGTCGGCCAGCAGCGGATCCTCGCCGAGATCGACGCGTACCTCGCCACGGCCGGCTGAGCTGGTCGGTCGGCTGAGCAGGTCGGTGGAGCAGGGCGCGCGGCGGGAGCGTGGGTGTGGGGGGACCTGTGACTCCCGCCGCGCGCGCGGCTCCACCGGCCGTGGGTGCGTGGTGCGCTCGGCCGGTGGAACTGGTGGGTTCGTGCTCTGATCCTGTCAGCCCGGAGCCGATCCAACGCGGTCGTTAACCGCGATCTAAGGAAGACTTGCGCCGGCGCACAGCCCCGGGGTTTGGCAGGGTCAGTCGTCGGTCGGGCGCTGGCGGGGCCAGCGACGTCCGGTGGCCTTCGTGTCCCGGGCGTCGCGGGCCATCCGACCGACCAGACCGAAGCGGCTGACCTGCCGGGGCGTCGCCTCCGGGTCGGCGAGCAGCATCACCACGCTGGCCCCGCCCAGCCGGGCGCGGTCGATGCTCACCGAGCCGTTGGCCTGCAACGCGACCCGCTTGGCGATGTCCAGCCCGAGCCCGGTCGAGCCCTGGTCGCTGGCGCCCCGGCGAAGTGCCCGGTCCGGGTTGGCGATGCCGGGGCCGGCGTCGTCGATCCGGATCGCCACGTAACCGTCGCGCCGGGACACCGCCACCTCGAACGCGGTGCCCTGCGGGGTGTAGCGGAAGACGTTGCCGATCACCGCGTCCAGCGCGGCGGCGAGTTCGGCACGGGGCACCGGCGCCGGGATGCGCAGCTGGGCGCCGTTGACCCGGTGCGGGCGGTTCTGGTCGCCGGCCAACGCCGCCCAGAACACCATCCGGTCGCGGACCACCTCGCTGACGTCGCACATCGCCGGCCCGGCCTCGAGCGCCACCGTCTTACGGGTGGTCTTGATCAGCACGTCGATCTCACCCTCCAGGGTGACGATCGCCTGCCGGATCCGCCGGATCCCGCGCAGCCGGTCCAACTCCGCCGGGCTGAACGAACCCACGCTGGTGTCGTCGGACTCCAACGCCTCAGCGTCCAGGCGCAGCACCGTCAACGGGGTACGCAGACGATGCGACAGGTCGGCCACCAACTCCCGCTCGTCGGTGCGGGCGGCGTCCAGCCGGTCCGCCATCCGGTTGAAGGCGTACCCGGCCTCGGCCAACTCGCGCGGACCGGTCGGCTCGACGCGTACGCCGAGGTCGCCGTCGCCGACGGAGAGCGCGGCCTTGACCAGACCCCGGGTCGAGTCCACGGCGCGGGCAGCGACCCGGTCGACCACCAGCACCGCCGCGCCGGCCATCGCCGCGCCGACCGCGAACAGCAGCAGCCAGGTGCCGCCGGCGCCCTCGCCCAGCGTCGACTCCGGAAGGAACACCTCGACCACGGCCGTCCGGTCACCGAGGACGACCGGATCGAGCCGGGCCACACCCCCGTCGACGTCGACGACCAACGACTGGCGCTCGGAGCGGGCCCGGTCCAGATCGCTGCCGCTGGCCCGACCGGCGGACTCGTCCAACCCCAACCCGTGCACCACGGGCCGGGTGGGGGCGCCCTCGGCGCTGGCCACCACGGCACGCTCGACGACCGCCGGGTCGGTGCTCACCGCCAGCGCGCCGGTCACCAGCGCGCTACGCCGCGCCGCGTCGGCGATCGCCTCGTCCCGGCTCTGCTCCCGCAGGCTGAGCCCGAGCGGGATCAGGAACGCGAGCGCCACGAGACTGCACATGCCGGCCGTGAGCAGAGCCAGCGCCGTCCTCAGTCCGGTGCCACCAGCCGGAATCCGACCCCCCGCACGGTGCGCAGGTAGCGCGGCTTCGCCGCGGACTCGCCCATCTTTCTGCGGAGCCAGTACAGGTGAACGTCGATGGTCTGATCCTCGCCGACCGATGGCTGCCGCCATACCTCCTCCAAGAGTTCCCGGCGGGACACTACCCGCCCCGGTCGTGCGGCGAGATACGCCAACAGGTCGAATTCCTTGCGGGTCAGCGCCAACGGCTCCCCGTCGAGCTGGGCGCTGCGTTCACCCACGTCCACCCGCAGCCCGCCGACGCTGTGCACAGCGGGCTGCACGGACCGACTGGCCCGGCCGGCCCGGCGCAGCACTGTGGTGATCCGGGCGTCCAGGTGCGCGCCGGTGAACGGCTTGACCATGTAGTCGTCGGCGCCGGCGCGCAGCAGCTTGACCACCGACTGCTCGTCGTCGCGGGCGGTGGCGATGATGATCGGAACGTCGGTGATGCCGCGCAGCATCCGCAGCGCGTCCGAGCCGTCCAGGTCCGGTAGGCCGAGGTCGAGCACCACAAGGTCGGGTGTCTCCGCGGCGACCCGGCGCAGGGCGTCCAACGCCGTACCCACGGCGTGCACGGCATGCCCCCGGTCGGTGAGGGACCGCAGCATCGCGCCGCGTACGACGTGATCGTCTTCGACCAGGAGCACGGAGGCCACGACAAGACCGTACTTGGCCTGGCAAGTTGATCGCGTTGCGGCGTGCCTGGCGACCGGGCAAGCTGGTACGACGATGTCGTTCACCCTGTTCGCCGATGCCCGCCTGGCGCTCGCCCGGGACAGCCTCGCCGGTCTCTCCACCGGCGACGCGCTCGGCGCGCAGTACTTCCTGTCGGGCCCGGCGCCCGTGGATCTCGCCGCCGACGCGCTGCCGCCAGGGCCCTGGGAGTGGACCGACGACACCGAGATGGCCTGCTCGGTCCTCGCCCAGTTGGCCGACTCCGGCGGCATCGACCGGGACCGGCTGGCCCTCTCCTTCGCCGAGCGGTGCACTGAGCGCCGAGGCTACGGCGCGGGCGCGACGCTGATCCTGGGGCTGATCCGTGACGGCACCCCGTGGCCGCTGGCCGCCGCCTCCGCCTTCGACGGGCAGGGCTCCTGCGGCAACGGCGCGGCGATGCGGGTCGGCCCGCTGGGCGCGTACTTCGCCGACTCGACGGCGCGCGCCGCGGCGCAGGCCCGCGCGTCCGCCGAGGTGACGCACGCGCACCCGGAGGGGATCGCCGGGGCGGTCGCCGTTGCCGTCGCCGCCGCGCTGGCCACCCGGGCCCGCCTCGACGGGCACCGGCCGGCCCCGGAGCGTCTGCTCGCCGGGATCGCCGCCGCGCTCGACCCCGGCACCGAGGTGCACCGGGGCGTACACCGGGCCGGTGGGCTGCTCGGCCGGCCGCTGCCCCAGGTGGTCGCGGCGCTCGGCAACGGCTCCCGGGTGACCGCCCAGGACACCGTCGGGTTCACCCTCTGGGTGGCCGCCACCCACCTCGACGACTACCCGGCGGCCGTCGGGACGTGCGTACGGGCCGGTGGGGACGTGGACACCACGGCCGCCATCGCCGGAGCGGTGGTGGCGGCGCACACCGGCGTCGGCACCCCGGGCGGGGTGCCCGAGCAGTGGCTGGCCGCCCGCGAGCCGCTGCCTACCTGGCTCCCCTGACCCCGGAGGGCTGTCCCGGCCTGCGCGGGCTGCCCTGCTCACGATCAACTCGGCTTCCTGTAGGTCGGGTCGTTCGGGCGGCGCGGATGCCGCGGTTTTCCTGAGAGCCGGGTGGATCACCGCTGAATCGGGCTCTTCGGGCGGCGGGGATGCCGCGGTTTCCTGGAAGCCGAGTGGATCACCGCGACGCCGCGGAGACGGCGGGCGTCGGTTCGGCGGGCTGCGGCTCGGCGGGCGTCGGTTCGGCGGGCTGCGGCTCGGCGGGCTGCGGTTCGGCGGGCGTTGCGGTCTTGTCCGCGCGGCCGGTGATCTCGGCCAGGGTCGCGGCCTCGTCGCGCTTCTCGGCCTCGTCCGGGTCGCCGGTCACCTCGGCGAGCGCGGCAGCCTCGCCCGGGTCGCGTCGGCGCCACCGGCTGACCAGCCAGCCGATCGCCGCTCCACCGCCGAGCCCTGCCAGCAGGCCGGCGGCCAGCATCCTGTCGGCGCTGCCCTCGTCGGCACCGCCCGATCGGCCCGGAGGTGCGGCGTCCACACCGTTGTCCGCGGCGGGTGGCGCCCCGGCCGCCGGGCCGGCGTGCCCGCCGTGTGCGGCCGGACCCGCCGCGCCGGGCGCCGCCGGCAGCAGGGTGAGCGCCGGGGCCCGGTGCGGGCCGGTGGCGTCCGCCCACCGGACCACAGTGCCGTCGGCGTACGTCTGGACGACCTCGAAGGTGAGCCGCTCGGCCTGTGGCATCGGGCCCATGGAGAGCGCCAGCCGAGCCGGCCCGGGGTCACTCGCACCGACCCGGACCCAGGTCACCGCGGTCGTCACAGTGCTCACCCCGGAGGAGTGGATACCGGCCACCGGCTTGTCCAGGGTGCGGGAGCTGATCCGGGGCGCCCAGCCGTTGACCGACATGGGGTAGACCTCGGCGATCGGCGCGTCGGCCGGCAGCCGGACCTCGATCTGGTTGGTCTTCGTGCCAGCCCGCTCCTCCGGAACGCTGAACTCCAGCCGCACCGCGTCGCCCTGCCGGGCCTCGGTCGGGGTGGTCGTCACGTCCGCCGCGTACGCCGTGCCAGGCCAGAGCAGCAGCCCAGCGGCGGTCACCGCGGTCGCCGCCACGATCCGCCGCCGACGGCCACCGCCGTACGTGCTCGCCATCTCGTGCCCCCATCCGTGTCGACGCGGCCGGCACCGGTTTCCGGCCACACCTTCTAGTTCGGCTGCGAGACGCGAAAGGTTCAACGTCAGCGGTAAGGAGGTGCCGTTCCCGGTCGGGGGCGGGGCGACCGCTAGCATCGGCAGGAGCCGAGGATCGGCACCATTTCGTACCAGTTGGAGGAGTCACCGTGTCCGCACCCCGTACCCCCGCCGTGGCCGACCCCGTCGTCGTCGCCGCCGGGACCACGGCGGCCGACGCGGTGGCCGCGGCCGGACTGCCCGCGAACGGCCCCAAGGCGATCGTCGTGGTTCGCGACCCGCAGGGCCAGCTGCGCGACCTGGACTGGACGCCGGCCGAGGAGACGGTCGTCGAGCCGGTCAGCCTGGACTCGCCCGACGGGCTCACCGTGCTGCGCCACTCCACCGCGCACGTCCTCGCCCAGGCCGTGCAGGACATCTTCCCCGAGGCCAAGCTGGGCATCGGCCCTCCCATCGAAAACGGCTTCTACTACGACTTCGACGTCGACAAGCCGTTCCAGCCCGACGACCTCAGCAAGCTCGAGAAGCGCATGCAGGAAATCATCAAGTCCGGGCAGCGGTTCCGTCGCCGCCGCTTCGGCAGCCTGGACGAGGCGCGCTCCGAGCTGGCCGAAGAGCCGTTCAAGCTGGAGTTGATCGAGGTCAAGGGCGAGGGCCTGGACACCGACGAGGTGATGGAGGTGGGCGGCGGCGAGCTGACCATCTACGACAACCTCGACGCCAAGGAGGACAAGGTCTGCTGGTCGGACCTGTGCCGGGGCCCGCACCTGCCGACCACCCGACTGATCGGCGCGTTCAAGCTGATGCGCTCCGCCGCCGCGTACTGGCGGGGGTCGGAGAAGAACCCCC
This sequence comes from Micromonospora sp. NPDC005324, assembly GCF_040607155.1. NCBI lineage: Bacteria > Bacillati > Actinomycetota > Actinomycetes > Micromonosporales > Micromonosporaceae > Micromonospora > Micromonospora sp. NPDC005324. The sequence goes on from NZ_JBEXGE010000010.1 coordinate 123,683, forward strand.
AACTTCAGCGGGTGTACGGCACCGCGTGGCCGACCCGTGACGAGCTCAAGGCGTACCTCAAGCTGTTGGAGGAGGCCGCCCGGCGCGACCACCGCAAGCTCGGCGCGGACCTCGACCTGTTCAGCTTTCCCGACGAGATCGGCTCCGGCCTGGCGGTCTTCCACCCCAAGGGCGGCATCATCCGCCGCGAGATGGAGCACTACTCGCGGCGGCGGCACGAGGAGGCGGGGTACGAGTTCGTCAACACCCCGCACATCAGCAAGGCGCAGCTGTTCCAGACCTCCGGTCACCTGCCGTACTACGCGGACACCATGTTCCCGCCCATGCAGTTGGAGGGTGCTGACTACTACCTCAAGGCGATGAACTGCCCGATGCACAACCTGATCTTCAGTGGGCGCGGGCGGTCGTACCGGGAGCTGCCGCTGCGGATGTTCGAGTTCGGCACTGTCTACCGGTACGAGAAGTCCGGCGTCGTGCACGGCCTGACCCGGGTCCGTGGCCTGACCCAGGACGACTCGCACATCTACTGCACCCGCGAGCAGATGGCCGGCGAGCTGTCCGCGCTGCTCAGCTTCGTGCTGGACCTGCTGCGGGACTACGGCCTGGACGACTTCTACCTGGAGTTGTCGACCCGGGACGACTCGCCCAAGTTCATCGGGGCCGAGGAGGACTGGGCCGAGGCGACCGAGGCGCTGCGGACCGCCGCCGCGACCTCCGGTCTGGACCTGGTGCCCGACCCGGGCGGCGCGGCGTTCTACGGGCCAAAGATCTCGGTGCAGGCGCGGGACGCGATCGGCCGGACGTGGCAGATGTCCACCATCCAGGTCGACTTCAACCAGCCGGAGCGGTTCGGGTTGGAGTACCAGGCCGCCGACGGCACCCGCCAACGGCCCGTGATGATCCACCGGGCGCTGTTCGGGTCCATCGAGCGGTTCTTCGGGGTGCTCACCGAGCACTACGCGGGCGCGTTCCCGGCCTGGCTGGCGCCGGTGCAGGTGGTGGGCATCCCGATCCGCGAGGACCACACCGACTACCTGCACGGCTTCGTCGCGGCGCTGCGCGCCGAGGGCATCCGGGCCCAGGTGGACGCGGGCGACGACCGGATGCAGAAGAAGATCCGTACGGCGCAGCAGCAGAAGATCCCGTTCATGGTGATCGCCGGTGACGACGACGTGGCCGCCGGCACGGTCTCGTTCCGCTACCGTGACGGCTCCCAGCGCAACGGGGTACCGATCGCCGAGGCGGTGACCCACGTGCTGGACGTGGTCAGCTCCCGGACCAACATCGGCCCTTCGGCCGCCGCGGAGTAGTAGCGACGCATGCCCGGCCGGCCGCGCCGGCCGGGCACGCGGGGCTGTCAGATGCCGCAGTTCGGCGCTGACCAGCCTCCGACCGCCGCCACGTGGGTGTGGTCGTTGTGGTCGGGGTAGCCGGGGCCGAGGATCTGCCCGAAGCCGTGGTTGCGGGCCTGCTGCGCCAGCCGGCAGAACGACGGTGAGCCGACCAGGTCCACCCCGTCGCCGTACAGGTGTCGGCTGTTCGACGCTCCGCCGACCGCGCTGTTGCAGGCGTAGCTGCGGAAGCTGCTGCTGATCGCGATGGACACGTCGCCGAGGGCGTGCCGCATGGCCTGGAGCTTCCACATCGAGACGAGCGCGTTGAACCGGGCGGTGCTCGCCGAGACCGCGCCGCCGGACCAGTCGCTGTTGCACTTGTTCAGCTCGGGGTAGCTGAAGTTGGCCGGGGTGCAGTCGTCGTCCTGGAGGGCGTAGAGCCGGTTGAACGTCTGTGGGCCGGCGATGCCGTCCGCGGGCAGCCCGTACGCCTGCTGGAAGCGGATCACCGCCGATCGGGTGGCCGGGCCGTACGCGCCGTCGAGGGTGAGCACCGCGCCGTAGCCGGGGTAGCCGGCGACCCGGATCTGGAGTTGCCGGACGTCCTCGCCGGACGCCCCCTGGGACAGGGCGCGTCCCCAGGTGTAGCAGCCGTCCGCCTGGGCCGCGCCGGCAGTGAGGGTGACGCCGGCCACTGTGGTGGCGGCTGTCAACGCCAGTGCCGCGAGGAACCTGCCGAGCCGTCGGAACATGTAAACCTCCATCAATGCATGGAAGTACGTGGATGCATGGAAGCTTCAGGCTTCCGCTTTGATTCGTCAAGAACTTGCAGCACCGGGTTTCCCCGACGGCGGGTGTCGCGGCGTGCCCGTGAGGCTCCGTAGGATCGGCTCGTGACAGGGGCGGAACGGCACACGGACAGTGACGGCATGGCGGACGGCCTGGAGCGGCTCTGGACGCCGCACCGGATGACCTACATCTCCGGCGAGGACCGCCCGGCCGAGGGCTACGAGAAGCCGACCGGCTGCCCCTTCTGTCGGGGGCCGAAGCTGCCACCGGAGGAGAGCCTGGTGGTGGCCCGGGGCGAGCACGTCTTCGTGGTGCTCAACCTCTACCCTTACAACCCGGGGCACCTGCTGGTCTGCCCCTACCGGCACGTGGCCGACTACACCGACCTGGACGTGCCGGAGACCACCGAGCTGGCGTCGTACACCCAGGCCGCCATGCGGGTGATCCGCAAGGTCAGCAACGCCCACGGCTTCAACCTGGGCATGAACCAGGGCGGGGTGGCCGGCGCCGGCATCGCCGCACACCTGCACCAGCACGTGGTGCCGCGGTGGGGTGGCGACGCGAACTTCATGCCGGTGATCGGCCGCACCAAGGTCCTGCCGCAGCTGCTCGGCGACACCCGCGACCTGCTCGCCCGCGCCTGGCCGTCCTGACCGCCGCCGGCCCGCGCCGGCCGCGCGGCCTTTTCGCCGGTCCGGCTAGTCGGCGCGCAACAGCGGGGTCAGCTCCGACCAGCTCTCCACACGGTGTACGCGGGGCAGCAGCGCGGCGTGTGCGGCGACCTCGGCCTTGCGGGGCCGGAACAGGAAGCGGTGCGGCACCGAGTCGAGATAGCCGAGCACCTCCAGCTTGTCGTCCACGAAGTGGGTCAGGCCGAGGCGTCTGGCGATCGGCGCCTTGTCCGCTCGGGTGCGGCAGAAGTGCACCCGCTCGACCGGGACGCCGGTACGCGCCGGAAAGTCGTGGTGGGCCAGCCACTCCCGGGTACGCCGCTCGGTGGCCTCCCCGCACTTGGACACCAGGTGCACCTCGTCGAACGCCGGACCGAGCGCAGCCAGCGCGTCGAACACCCCGACGACGGCCGGCGTACGCAGGTAGTGCGCGCCGAAGAACGAAGTGTCCGCGTCGTCGTCGGCCGGCTCGATGATCACTCCGCCGATGTCCACCCCGAGCCGTCGCATGGCGTTGATCATGCCGCACCGTGACCGTCTCCGTGCCCTCGCGTGTCCGCCCGCGGATCTGCTACGCCCCGGCCCGCCGAAGGTGGCACGATCGGCCGATGGCAGTCACGACACGGTTGTTGGGGCGCAGCGGCATCGAGGTCAGCGCCCTCGGCATGGGGTGCTGGGCGATCGGCGGGCCCTGGTCGGAGGGCACCCAACCGCTGGGCTGGGGCGCTGTCGACGACGACGAGTCGGTGCGGGCGGTACGCCGGGCGCTCGATCTGGGCATCACCCTCTTCGACACCGCCGACACGTACGGGGCCGGGCACGGTGAGCGGGTCCTCGGTCGCGCGCTCGCCGGTCGCCGCGACGACGCCGTGATCGCCACCAAGTGGGGTTACACCTTCGACGAGGCCGGCCGGCAGGCCACCGGCGAGGACGCGTCGCCCGCGTACCTGCGCGGTGCCGTGGCCGCCTCGCTGCGCCGGTTGCACACCGACCGGATCGACCTCTATCAGCTGCACCTGGCCGACCTGTCGGTGCCGAGGGCGCAGGCGCTGATCGGGACCTGCGAGGACCTGGTGGCCGAGGGCCTGATCCGCGCGTACGGGTGGAGCACCGACCGCCCCGACCGGGCCGCCGCGTTCGGGCACGCCGCCGCCGGTGCCACCGCCGTGCAACACAGCCTGTCGGTGCTGCGCGACGCCCCCGAGCTGCTCGCCGTCTGCGACAAGTACGACCTGGCCAGCGTCAATCGGGGTCCACTCGGGATGGGACTGCTCACCGGCAAGTACACGGCCGCGTCGACGCTGCCCCGCGACGACGTACGCGGGCTCGCTCCGGGCTGGTTGGAGTGGTTCCGGGGTGGCCGGCCGGCACCGGAGTGGCTGCGCCGGGTCGGGGCGGTCCGTTCCGCGCTCACCGCCGACGGGCGCACACTCGCCCAGGGCGCGTTGGGCTGGATCTGGGCGCGCAGCGGTCGCACCATCCCGATCCCGGGCTGCCGTACTGTCGCCCAGGTTGAGGAGAACGCCGCAGCGCTGCACCGGGGCCCACTGCCGGCGGACCAGTTCGTCGAGGTGGAGCGTCAGCTCGCCGCCGTCCGCACCGCGGCCCTACGCGACGCCGACCGTCCCCACTGGCCCCGCCCCGCCCACCCCACAGTCCACCCCTGACCAAACCCCCCATCCCCGCGCGGCTCCGCGCTCGCGTCGTCCCCCGCTGGCGCCCCGCCGCGCCGCGTCGCGCGCCGATCTGTCCGGTCGATCATGGAGTTGTGGTGCTCCACAAATCGGTCATAGCTTGACCTTCTGCCCACCGCAACTCCATGATCGACCGCGAGTCACCCTCACCCTCGCCGATCTTGCACTTACTGCCGGGACTTGCGGCGCAAATAGCGGCAAAACGACGACAGCAAGTGCAAGATCGCCGGGCTGGGCGTCGTCGACCACGTGTGCTGGGGACTCGGACTGGCGGCGCAGTTGGGCGTCCTTTGCTCTGCTTCAACGGGCGCAACAGCATGACGCTGCTGCTGTTGCGCCCGTTGAAGCAGAGCAAAGGACGTGAAGCAGTCACCGGGCTCGGGGCGCAGGCCCGGGGCCCGGGACGTTGAGCGGGGCGCGGCGTGCGGTTACGGGGTTTGTTCCTTGCGGGTCTGGTCGGCCAGGTGGGCGGGCATGGGGTCGTGGCGGACGAAGTGACGGCGGAAGGTGCCGGTGCCGGCCGTCATCGAGCGCAGCTCGACGGCGTACCGAAGCAGTTCGGTGGCCGGCACTTCGGCGCGGACGAGGGTGCGGCCCTCGGTGTCCGGGTCCGGTTCGGTGCCGAGCACCCGGCCGCGTCGGCCGGACAGGTCGCCCATCACCGTGCCCACCGAGCCGTCCGGGACCCGGATGGTGACCTCGTCGATCGGCTCCAGCAGGGCCGGCTGGCCACGCTCGGCGGCGTCGCGCAGCGCCAGCGCGCCGGCGGTCTGGAAGGCCGCGTCGGAGGAGTCGACGCTGTGCGACTTGCCGTCGACCAGTGTCACCCGCAGGTCCACCACTGGGTGCCCGGCGACCAGCCCGCGCTCCAGTTGGGCGCGGACGCCCTTCTCCACTGACGGGATGTAGTTGTGCGGCACCGCGCCGCCGACCACCCGGTCGACGAACTCGAAGCCACTGCCTCGGGGCAGCGGCTCGACCTCGATGTCGCAGACCGCGTACTGGCCGTGGCCGCCGGACTGCTTGACGTGGCGGCCGTGCCCCTTCGCGGGCACTGTCAGCGTCTCGCGCAGCGACACCGTGACCGGCTCGGTGTCCAGCTCGACGCCGCCGGCGCGTAGCCGGTCCAGCACGACGTCGGCGTGTGCCTCGCCCATGCACCAGAGCACCAGCTGGTGGGTCTCCGGGTTGCGCTCCAGCCGCAGCGTGGGGTCGCCGGCGACCAGGCGGGCGAGGTTACGGGCCAGGGCGTCCTCGTCGGCGCGGCTGCGGGCGGCGATCGCCACCGGCAGCAGCGGCTCCGGCATCTCCCAGGGGGCGACCAGCAGCGGGTCGTCAGTGGTCGAGATGGTGTCACCGGTCTCGGCGCTGCCCGACTTGGTGATCGCGCAGATGTCGCCGGCGACGCAGAGCGACACCTCCCGCAGGGTTGCGCCCAGCGGGGTGTAGATGTGCCCGACCCGCTCGTCGGCGTCGTGGTCGGGGTGCCCACGTTCGACCATGCCGTGCCCGGAGACGTGCACGGTCGCCTCGGGGCGCAGCGTGCCGGAGAAGACCCGGACCAGCGAGACCCGACCGACGTGGCGGTCGACGGTGGTCTTGACGACCTCGGCGACCAGCGGCCCGGCCGGGTCGCAGCTCAGCGGCGGACGCGGCGAGCCGTCCACGCCGGTCACCGCCGGCAGCTCGTGCTCCAGCGGCGACGGGAACGCGGCGGTCAGGACCTCCAGCAGCACGTCCAGCCCGACACCGGTCTGGGCGCAGACCGGCACCACCGGGTAGAAGTGGCCGCGGGCGACAGCCTTCTCCAGGTCGTCGATGAGCACCTCGTCGCCGATCTCCTCGCCGTCGAGGTAGCGGTCCATGAGGGTCTCGTCCTCGCTCTCGGCGATGATCCCCTCGATCAGCTCGTCGCGGGACTCGTCGATGGCCCGCTGGTGCTCCGGGTCCGGGTTGCGGACGTCGGCGGGCAGCCCGGCGCTGTAGTCGAAGACCCGACGGGTGATCAGGCCGAGCAGACCCTCGGTGGACACCCCGTCGTCGCCGAGCATCGGCAGGTAGAGGGGCATCACGTTGTCACCGAAGAGGCGCTGGCAGAGCGCCACCGTCTCGTCGACGTCGGCGCGGGGCTGGTCCAGTCGGGCCACCGCGACCGCGCGGGGCATGTCGACAGCGGCGCACTCCTCCCAGAGCGCCACGGTGGCCGCGTCCATGCCGCCCGCGGTGGACACCACGAAGAGCGCGGCGTCGGCGGCCCGCAGCCCGGCGCGCAGCTCTCCGACGAAGTCGGCGTACCCGGGAGTGTCCAGCAGGTTGACCTTGATGCCGTTGTGCAGCAGCGGCGCGCACGACAGGCTGACCGAGCGCTGCTGGCGCACGGCGGCGGGGTCGTGGTCGCCGACAGTGGTGCCGTCGGCCACGGTGCCGGCGCGGCCGATCGTGCCGGTCGCCGCGAGCAGGGCCTCGACCAGTGTGGTCTTGCCCGCCCCGGAGTGCCCGACGAGCACCACGTTGCGAACCCGCTCGGGCTCGGTGACCACCGGCGTGCCGCCGGTGGAACCCTTCTCGTGACTCTTCTGCGCCATGGGGCGCACCTCCCTCAGCCGGTGGTGGTGGCGACCGCCGCGCGACGGAAAGCGGCCCGGGGCGAGTGCGCGGCGATATCCTCCGGTGGTCTGCTGCACAGCGGGAACGGGACGGGCGGACGGGTGAGCTGGCTCACCTCCCGGCTCGATCTCACACCCGTTGCCGGGTAGGCACAAGCCTCCCCCGGGCGGGTCGGCGGTACCGTCCGTATCGCCGGAGCTGGGCGGACCGTTATCGTGGGGACCGCCATGGCGAAGATCTTCCAAGTGTCGGCCCGCGCGGGGATGACCCGCGTCGTCGAGCCGATTGCCCGCGCCCTGCTGCGCGCGGGCGTCACCCCCAATGCCGTCACCGTCGCGGGCACCGTTGGTGTGCTCGTCGGCGCGCTCGGCTTCGGTGCCCGCGGCCATCTGGTCGCGGGCGCGTTGATTGTCACTCTGTTCGCGCTCACCGACCTGCTCGACGGGACGATGGCCCGGATGAGCGGCGGCTCCACCAGGTTCGGCGCGTTCCTCGACTCAAGCATGGACCGGGTCGCCGACAGCGCCGTCTTCGGCGCGGTCGCGTACTGGCTGGCCACGCAGGGCGACCACTCCGGGGTGGCCGCCGCGTTGGTCTGCCTGGCCGTCGGAGGCCTCGTCTCCTACGTCAAGGCCCGCGCCGAGGGGCTCGGCATGACCTGCAACGTGGGCATCGCCGAACGCACCGAGCGACTGCTCATCGTCGGGGTCGGCGGGATCCTCACCGGTGTCGGTGTCGATCCGGCCCTGGAGATCGCGCTGTGGCTGCTCGCCGCCGTGTCGATCTTCACGGTGGGGCAGCGGATGACGCACGTCTACCGCCAGGCCCAGCAGCTCCAGCCGGACGGCCAGGCGTGAGTGGGGTGCCGGCGACCCGGCGTCGGACGACCGGCGGCCGAGTCGCGTGAACCTCACCGAGCTGGGCTACATCGCCGGGTGGCGGGTGGTCCGCGCGCTACCCCGGCCGTTGGTGGCGGCGGCGTTCCAGGTGGGCGCGGACCGCGCCCACCGCGCCGGCGGCGGGGGTACGGCCCGACTGCGCGCGAACCTGCGCCGGGTCGTCGGCCCGGAGCTGCCCGACGCCGAGTTGGACGATCTCGTCAAGCGCGGGTTGCGCTCGTACGCCCGGTACTGGATGGAGGCGTTCCGCCTGCCAGCCCTGAGCCGGTCGCAGATCCTGTCCGGTTTCCGGCTCGACGGCGCCGAGCTGCTCGCCGCCGACGTGGCCGCCGGTCGGGGCGCGGTGGTGGCCCTGCCGCACGCCGGTAACTGGGATGCGGCGGGCGCCTGGGTGGCGGCCACCGGTTGGCCGATCACCACCGTCATGGAGCGGCTCAAGCCGGAGGGCGTGTACAAGCGTTTCCTGGCCTTCCGGGCGAGTCTGGGGATGGAGATCCTGCCGACCCACGGAGGGTCGCGTCCGGCGTTCGACGTGTTGCTGGACCGCCTGCGGGCCGGTGCGGTGGTGCCGTTGCTGGCCGACCGGGACCTCTCCGCCCGGGGGGTGGAGGTGGACTTCTTCGGTGGGAAGACGCGGATGCCCGCCGGGCCGGCGTTGCTCGCGTTGCACACCGGTGCGCCGCTCTACGTGGCCTCGCTGTGGTACGAACCGGATGCCGCCTGCGCGTCGCTGGCTGGTCCGTTGCCGGTGCCGGGGCCCGAGGTGGGGCCGCTGGACCAGCGGGTCCGGTCGCTGACCCAGCTGATCGCCGACCGTCTGGCGGCGGGTATCGCCCAGCATCCGGAAGACTGGCACATGTTGCAGCGGATGTGGCTGGACCAGGCGAGGTCGGGGGAGGGCGCGGCGCTGCCCTCGTCGGCCTCCGGCCAGGCCTGAGGAGGTGGGCTGACGGATGCGGATCGGCATCGTGTGCCCGTACTCCTTCGACGTGCCCGGTGGGGTGCAGAACCACGTCATGGACCTCGCCGAGGCGCTGATCACGCTGGGCCACGAGGTCAGTGTGCTCGCGCCGGCCGACGAGGATTCGCCGCTGCCGGAGTACGTGGTGTCCGCCGGCCGGGCCGTTCCGCTGCCGTACAACGGGTCGGTGGCCCGGATCGCGTTCGGCCCGGTGTCGACCGCCCGGGTACGGCGGTGGATCACCAACGGTGACTTCGACGTGCTGCACGTGCACGAGCCGCTCACGCTGAGTCTGTCGCTGCTGGCGGTGCTCTCCGCCCGTGGCCCGGTGGTGGCCACGTTCCACACCGCGATGACCCGTTCGCGGGTCCTCGCCGCCGCGCAGGGTGTGCTCCAGATCGTGTTGGAGCGGATCACGGCCCGGATAGCGGTGAGCGCGCTGGCCCGCAAGGTGCAGGTCGAGCACATGGACGGCGGTGCTGTGGAGATCCCCAACGGGGTGGCCGTGGCCAAGTTCGCCGACGCCGAGCCGTTGCCGGGCTGGCCGGGGGAGTGCGCGGCCGGCACCGGTGGCACGCTCGGCTTCCTGGGCCGGTTCACCGAGGCACGCAAGGGCTTCCCGGTCCTGCGCGACGCGTTCGTGGCGCTGGCCGCCACCCGGCCCGGTCTGCGGTTGCTCGTCGCCGGCCCGGGTGACCCCGACGCCCTGTACGACCAGTTCCCGGCCGAGCTGCACGAGCGGATCACGTTCCTCGGCCTGGTCAGCGAAGCGGACAAGGCGCGCATGCTGCGCAGTGTCCACCTCTACGTCGCACCGAACACCGGCGGTGAGTCGTTCGGCATGATCCTCACCGAGGCGATGGCGGCCGGTACGACTGTCGTCGCCAGTGACCTGGACGCGTTCCGGCGGGTGCTCGACGGTGGGCGGGCCGGTCGGCTCTTCCCGACGGGCGACCCGGTGGGGCTGCGTGACGTGCTGGGCGAGCTGCTGGACGACCCGGCCGCGCGGGCCACCCTGAGTGCCTGCGGCGATCAGGTGGTCGCGAATTTCGACTGGCCGGTGGTTGCTCGCCGCGTTCTGGAGGTATACGCAGCGGCGATCGAGGCAACCGACGGGCGGGTCATCGACCAGGAATGGGTGGGGCTGAGCTGAGCCGGTGTGACGGATGGTGCGGTGGTGACCGGCGGGACCGGTCCGGCCGCGCCCAATCGGACGAAACGGAGCAGCACTACGATGCCGCACATGTGGTGGGTGGTGGCCGCGAGCGTGGTCGTGGGGCTGGTCGCGGCGTACCTCATCTGGACCGCCGGCCGGGTCGAGCGGCTACAGGGCCGCGCGGAGCTGGCGGCCCGGGCCCTCGACGCCCACCTGCTGCGCCGCGCGGCGGCAGCCGCGGTCCTGGCTGAGCGGCGTTTCGGCGTCGAGCTGTACGCGGCGGCCCGGATCGCCCTGGACGCCAGCCCGGACGAGCGGGAGGCGGCGGAGAACGACCTCACCCGGCACCTGCGTTCCGTTCAGTTGGATCCGGGCGACCCGGACTGTGGGGCGGTCATCGCCGCGAGTCGTCGGCTCGCGTTGTCCCGGCAGGTGCACACCGACCTGGTCCGGGACGCCCGCTCGGCGCGCAGCCGGCCGCTGGTGCGCCTGTTGCGGATGGGGCGGGGCCGGGAGTGGCCGCGCTACTTCGACATCGACGACCCGACCCTCGTCGTGCCGGCGGACGTCCCCGCCGCCTGACCCTCTGCTCCCAGACGGGCGGGGGCGGGCTGGTGACCACTGCCACACAGCAGGCCACCGGGGGTCTGATTGGCTGTCGGTACGGCGTTGAACCGCGCGTAACATTTTCGCTGCCACCCCCAGAGCATGTCCAAGGAGCGATGACCCGTGCCCGAAAACACCGCCTCGAACACCGGTACCGCCCCCGTCGTCGGCACCGCCCGCGTGAAGCGTGGCATGGCCGAGATGCTCAAGGGCGGCGTGATCATGGACGTCGTCAACGCCGAGCAGGCCAAGATCGCTGAGGACGCCGGTGCCGTCGCGGTGATGGCCCTGGAGCGGGTGCCCGCCGACATCCGCGCGCAGGGCGGGGTGTCCCGGATGAGCGACCCCGACATGATCGACGGGATCATCGAGGCGGTCTCCATCCCGGTGATGGCCAAGGCCCGCATCGGCCACTTCGTGGAGGCGCAGATCCTTCAGTCGCTCGGCGTGGACTACGTCGACGAGTCCGAGGTGCTGACCCCGGCCGACTACGCGAACCACATCGACAAGTGGGCGTTCACGGTGCCCTTCGTCTGTGGCGCGACCAACCTGGGCGAGGCGCTGCGCCGGATCACCGAGGGCGCGGCGATGATCCGCTCCAAGGGCGAGGCCGGCACCGGTGACGTCTCCAACGCCACCACCCACATGCGGAAGATCCGACAGGAGATCCGTCGGCTGGCCTCGCTGCCAACCGACGAGCTGTACGTCGCGGCCAAGGAGCTGCAGGCCCCGTACGAGCTGGTCAAGGAGGTCGCCCAGAGCGGCAAGCTGCCGGTGGTGCTGTTCACCGCGGGCGGGATCGCCACTCCGGCCGACGCGGCGATGATGATGCAGCTAGGCGCGGAGGGTGTCTTCGTCGGTTCCGGCATCTTCAAGGCGGGCAACCCGGCGCAGCGGGCCGCGGCGATCGTCAAGGCGACCACCTTCCACGACGACCCGGACGTGCTGGCCAAGGTCTCCCGGGGTCTCGGCGAGGCGATGGTCGGCATCAACGTCGACGAGATTCCGCAGCCGCACCGCCTGGCCGAGCGCGGTTGGTGAGCGCGAGGAGTGAGCCGTTCTTGCGAGCCCCGCAGTCGCGAGGAAAGGACGGGTTGGTGAGCGCGAGGAGTGAGCCGTTCTTGCGAGCCCCGCAGTCGCGAGGGAAGGACGGGTTGGTGAGCGCGAGGAGTGAGCCGTTCTTGCGAGCCCCGCAGTCGCGAGGGAAGGACGGGTTGGTGAGCGCTCGTTCCGGGCGGGGTGACGCGGAGGGGAACGGTGCGAACATGACGGCACCCGTGATCGGTGTGCTCGCGCTCCAGGGCGACGTCCGCGAGCACGTGGCGGCGCTGGCCGCGGCGGGCGCGGACGCCCGCCCGGTCCGCCGTCCGGCGGAGCTGGACGCGGTCGACGGCCTGGTCATCCCGGGCGGCGAGTCGACCACAATGAGCAAGCTCGCCGACATCTTCGAGATGCGCGAGCCGATCGACAAGCGGATCGCCGACGGCATGCCGGTCTACGGCTCCTGCGCCGGAATGATCATGTTGGCGACCGAGGTGCTCGATGGCCGACCCGATCAGCGCGGCTTCTCCGGCATCGACATGACCGTCCGGCGCAACGCGTTCGGCCGGCAGGTCGACTCGTTCGAGGCGCCGGTGACAGTGGCCGGGGTGCCGGGCGAGCCGTTCCACGCGGTGTTCATCCGCGCGCCGTGGGTCGAGCGGGTCGGTGCCGGCGTGCAGGTCATCGGGGTGGTGTCCGACGGCCCCGCCGCCGACCGGATCGTGGCGGTCCGACAGGGCAATCTGGTGGCCACCTCGTTCCACCCGGAGCTCACCGGTGACCTGCGGGTGCACGCGTACTTCGTGGACCTGGTCCGCGCCGTCCGCTGAACGGCGGGCGACCGCGCCGGGCTGTCCATGATGCTCGCCGCGGTCGTGACGTCGTCCAGGGGTTTTTGTCCCGTCTGCCCTGGTCGATGGGGGCCGGGCGGTAGTGCCGCGCGCGGTGCATGACAGGGACCCGGGGGACGTCGGTAGGATTGCGGAGATTCGGCAGGGCCATCTGCCCGCCACGGCTTCCACCAGAGCTGACCGGCACCTCCGCGTGCGCCGGCGGGAGCGGGGCGTGAGCGGTGCGGTCGATGCAGACGGCGGGTAGCAACGGAGGTAGAAGATGTCCGGCCACTCAAAGTGGGCGACGACCAAGCACAAGAAGGCCGTCATCGACGCCAAGCGCGGCAAGATGTTCGCCAAGCTGATCAAGAATGTCGAGGTGGCCGCGCGGATCGGCGGCGGTGACCCGACCGGCAATCCGACGCTCTTCGACGCGATTCAGAAGGCGAAGAAGAGTTCGGTGCCGAACGACAACATCGATCGCGCCGTCAAGCGCGGCTCCGGCCTGGAGGCTGGCGGCGCCGACTGGCAGACGATCATGTATGAGGGGTACGGCCCGAGCGGCGTGGCCATGCTCATCGAGTGCCTCACCGACAACCGCAACCGCGCGGCGACCGAGGTACGGACCGCGCTGACCCGCAACGGCGGCTCGCTCGCCGACGCCGGCTCGGTGTCGTACATGTTCTCCCGCAAGGGCGTGGTGATCGTCCCCAAGGAGGGCACCAGCGAGGACGACGTGATGCTGGCCGTCCTCGACGCCGGCGCCGAAGAGGTCAACGACCTCGGCGAGGCGTACGAGGTGGTCTCCGAGCCGACCGACCTGATCCCGGTGCGCACGGCGTTGCAGGACGCCGGCATCGAGTACGAGTCGGCCGAGTCCTCACTGATCCCCAGCGTCAACGTGCCGCTGGACGAAGAGGGCGCACGCAAGATCTTCAAGCTGATCGACGTCCTGGAGGACTGCGACGACGTGCAGAACGTCTACGCCAACTTCGACGTCAGCGACGACGTGATGGCGGCGGTCGACGCCTGACCCCGCCACACCCCCGCCCCACCCCGCCGCGATCTTGCACTTTCTGACCCGACAGACCGGTCCACTCACGGCATATCGTCACCCGAAACTGCAAGGTCGCGGCTGGGTTGGGGGTGGGGTGGCGTTGAGCGAGGAGGTGTTGCGGTAATGGAGCGGTTCGCGCCTGGCGACACTGTGGTGCGGCGTGAGGTGCTGCGGGGTGAGGTCTGGTTCGGCTGCCCGACGATCTGCGTCGAGGATTCGCCCGACCTGCTCGCGCTCTACCTCCCACCGGGGGCCGAGTTCGGCTTCCCGGACACCGGCGTCTTCCCCTGCGGACGGCACCCGTGGGAGGCCGCCGGACACCGCTCCTGGTCCGGGCACGGCAAGCTGATGCTGCAACGCCCCGGTGAGGCGCACTCGATCGACGTGTTCTGGGCCGGGCCGGCGCGCGACTTCGCCGGCTGGTACTTCAACCTCCAGGACCCGGTCCGGCGTACGCCGATCGGGGTGGACACCCTGGACCACGAACTGGACCTGTGGTGGGCGGCGGACGCCGACCGGTACGTCTGGAAGGACGTGGAGATGTTCGCCCAGCGCCTCGTCGAGGGGCGCTACCCGGGCATGGCGGACGCCATCCAGGCCGAGGGTGACCGGATCGCCGCCCTGCTCGACGGGGGTGAGCGCTGGTGGGACCGGGCGTGGGCCGCCTGGCAGCCCGACCCCGCCTGGACGGTGCCCCCGCTGCCCGCCGGCTGGGATCAGGTGCCGACCGCGCGGTGACCGGCGGCGCTCCACCCGGCCGCTCGGCCCGGCCCGTCAGCCTTCCGGTCGGGGATCGACCAGGAACGCCTGGTCCGCGCCGTTGGTGCACCGCTCGACCAGCGCCTCGGCCGACACCTCGGTGTCGTCGTCGCGGAGCCCGACGCACAGATTCGTGCCGCTCGGCCTGATGCGGTACGAGGTCGGCGCGGATGCGGTCGGCTCGAAGCGGAACAGCTGCGACGAGTTGGTGTCGCTGCATTTCTGCCAGGGTTCGAGCATGTTCCGACCGGGATCCTCGGCGCGGACGGTGAGGCAGCCCGGCCCGTGCGCCGGGTGGTTCCACTTGATGAAGTACAGCCCGTCGGCCGCCGGCTCCAGGTAGGTGTCCGGCGGGGTGGCGTCCACGCAGGGACGCTGGACCAACACCTCGCTCCGGTACTGCCCGGTGCGGTCGCGCCCCTCGCTGAGGCACAGCTGCGGGCTGCGGACGGGGTGGATCCGGCTCAGGCGCGCGTCCGGCGCGATCGTCCGGCTGGCGTCGGCCTCGGGGCTGGCCTCGTCGTCCGGGCTGGCGCTGTTCGCCGAGGGGACGTCGGAAACCCCCGGGGTCGGGCCGCCGCGCTGACCCGTCTGCTGTGTGTCGTCGGGTCGTTGAATCCAGGCGACCACGCCGACCACTGCCAGCAGCACCACGACAGCGAGAATCGTCAGCGGTGTGCGCCGTGCGAACCACCACGCCCGCCCCGGGCGTTGCACCACGGCCGGTGCCGCGTCGGCAGGCGAACGGTCCGCTGTGCTGCCGTCGCTCGGCTGGTCCGACGCGGGCGACCTCGGCGCGTACGCGTTCACGGCGAGATGGTGTCGCGCCCGTAGCCACGTCTCGACCTGGTCCTCGGCGCCGCAGGCCCGAACGAACGCCGCCACCACCTCGGGTCGCGGCAGTGTGGACCGACGCAGGATGTCGGCCGCTGTGCTACGGGCCAGCACGTCACCCGTCGAAGCGGCGCGCTGCTCCAGCTGCCGGTAGGTCAGCCCTGACCGGTCCTTGAGCTGGCGCAGCATCTCGACGAACTCGGCCGGGTCGGACGCGTCGTCCGGGCGTAGCTCCCCCGTGGTCATCGCACGATTCTCCAGACACCGCCGACGCGGGGGCAAATCGGGTCCCAGTGACTGTCCGAGATGGTCGGACAGGATCCGGACAGGATCCGGACATGCCGCCGTGAGCTGCGCGGACAACGCTCCCCGGCGACCAGGCCATTGTCCTCGTCCGCCGGCTTATCTAGCGTCGATGCTCGATGGTCGCGCCGTTGACCGGGGTACGGCCGACGGGCTCGTGCCGGCACCGGTCCAGGCCCGACCAGATCGACGAAACGGGGAAAATCAATGGATGACGGTGCCCGGGATGCGGTGCCGCAGGCGGCAACGGCGGGGGAGTACGTCGCGTTGCTGCGGGACGTGCGGCGCTGCTCCGGCCTGACCTACCGGGAGATCTCCCGGCGGGCCTCGGCAGCCGGACACTGGCTGCCGCCCAGCACTCTCGCCACAATGCTGGGGCGGATCACCCTGCCGCGGGAGCGCACCGTCGTGGCGATGTTGGCGGCCTGCGGAGTGCCCGACGTTGAGCGGTGGGTGGAGATGCGGCGGGACGTCGAGGCCCGCCTCAGCGAGCGGGACCGATGGGAGACGACGGCGCCGCAAACGACTGTGGCACCCGCCGCCAGCCGGCTCTCGCCGACTGAGCCGGTCCCGCCCGTTGGCCCGAGCCCGTCGGCCGAGCCGACCTCGCCCGCTGATCCGGCCGCTGGCCCGACCCTCTCCGCTGGCTCGGCCCTGTCGGCCGACGTGGTGCCGTCCGGCGGCCCCGGTCCGTCCGACGAGTCGACACCGACGGTCCGGCCGGTCCTGCCGGAGCGGTCGCGGCCCGCAGCGCCCCGGTCGGCCCGTCGCCGCCTGCGGCTGGCGGTGCTCGCGGTGCTCGGCGCGCTGACGATCGGTGGCGCCGGTACGCTGCTGCCGAACCTCACCGCCGCGGCGAAACCCTCGACGACCGAAGGTTGCCCGCTGGTCCTGCGCCAGGGCATGTACGGCCCGTGTGTGCTGGACCTCCAGGAGCGGTTGGTGGCCCGTGGACTGGACGTGCCGGTGGACGGCTGGTTCGGCCCCGGCACCACCAGCGGGCTGATCGCCTTCCAGGCGCTGGGAAGCCTGCCGGTCAGCGGCACCGCGGACGGGCAGGTGCTCGACGAGTTGGCGAGCCAGCCGACGGTGCCGGCGCCCTGGCCGGAGGACCGCATCGGCAAGTACCTGCGGCGGGCCTTCCCGGAGGACCCGAGCGCGGCGGTGGAGATGGCGCGGTGTCTGTCCGAGTTGGACTCGTACCGGGTGGTGGTCGTCGCGGACGGGTCGCGGCGCTGGGGGCTGTTCCAGTTCACCGACACGGAGTTGTCCCGGTTCGGTGTCGACCCCCGGACGGCACTGGACCCGTACTGGAACATTCGGACGGCACGCAACGTCTGGTCGCTCACCGGCGGTTTCGGCCACTGGCAGTGTGCACCGTCACCGTCGATGTGACAGCTGTTCGGTGCGGTCATCAGGACACCGACGCCCGCGTGGGCGGCCCTGTCGGCTCAGCCGATCGTCTCCCGCTCCCGCCAGGCGGTACGCAGCGAGGTCCGGCCGTTGGTGCGCAGGAGCGACCCCTCGTACACCCGGGCGCCGGCGAGCAGGAACGCGCCGGCGGCGAGCACCAGGACGACCAGCGAGACGATCGGCTCCCAGCCGGCCGCGTCGCCGGTGAACAGCCGCAGCGGCATGGCCGTGGGCGACGAGAACGGCAGGTAGGACAGCACCCGCATCGCTGTGGCGTTGTCGTTCAGGAAGATCACCGCGAAGAACGGCAGCATGACGGCGAACTGCACCGGCGTCGACACGGCGGCGATGTCCTCCTGCCGGTTGGCCAGCGCGCCAGCCGCCGCCCACATGGCCGCGAGCAGCACGAAACCGATCAGGAAGAACGGCACGAACCAGCCGATCGCCGGGGCGAGCAGGCTGAGCAGACCTCCGCTGTCGCCGATCTGCAACCCGATCACCGCCACCACCGCGATCAGGGCGATCTGCGCGAACGCCAGGATGGCCCCGGCCACCACCTTCCCGGCCAGCAGGGCCCGGACCGGCACGGCGGCGACCAGGATCTCCACGATCCGGGTCTGCTTCTCCTCGATGACGCTCTGCGCGATCTGCACGCCGAACGTCTGTGAGGTGAGGAAGAAGACGAACGCGAAGACGAACGGCACCAGGAACGCCACGACCGGGTCGACAGCGTCCGGGTCGAGCAGGCGGACGGTCGGCTGGGTGCTCAGGGCCTTCACCACGTCGTCCGGAGCGTCGTCCATGGCCAGGACGGCCGGTCCGCTGACCACCGCCGCGTCCACGTCGTCGTCGCGGACGGCCTGCTCGGCGGCCCGGTCGTCAGGGACGACCCTGACCTCCAGCCCGGCGGCGCGCAGCGGCGCGGCCATTCTCTCGGTCACGGCCACTGTGGACGGCCCGCCGGAGAACAGCGGCGGCAGGATGGTGCCCGCCGCGGCGATCAACAGGAAGAAGAGCGTGCCGAACAGGAAGGTGCGGTCGCGCAGCTTGACCCGGATCTCGCGCTCGGCGATCAGCCGGGTGGCCTGGGTGACGTTCACTGGGTGACCTCTCGGAAGATCTCGGTGAGCGAGGGACTGACCGGGCGGAAGGCGCGGACCGGGCCGCGCGCGAGGGCAGCCCGCAGCACTGGCTGTTCGTCGGTGCCGGCCGGAAGGTCGAAGACCACCCGGGCGCCGTCCAACTCGACCACTGTCACCCCGGGGTGATCGCGTACCCAGCCGGCGTCGTGCTCCACGACCAGCTCGAAGCGGGGCACCGTGTACGAGTCGCGCAGCTGCTGCCGGCTGCCGGCGGCCCGGATCACCCCGTCCCCGATGATCACCAGGTCGTCGCAGAGGCGCTCCACGACGTCGAGCTGGTGACTGGAGAAGAGCACCGGCGCGCCGGCCGAGGCCCGTTCCCGCAGCACGGCCACGACGGTCTCCACGGCCAGCGGGTCGAGGCCGGAGAACGGTTCGTCGAGCACCAGCACCTCGGGGTCGTGCACCAGCGCGGCGGCGATCTGGGCGCGCTGCTGGTTGCCCAGCGACAGCGTCTCCAGCAGGTCGTCGCCGCGCTCACCGAGCCCGACCCGGTCCAGCAGCGCGTCGGTGGAACGTCGTGCCGCGGCGGCGTCCAGCCCGTGCAGCCGGCCCAGGTAGGTCACCTGCTCGCGGGTGGTCATCTTGGGGTAGAGGCCCCGCTCCTCCGGCATGTAGCCGAAGCGCCGACGGTCCTGCCGGGTCAGCGCGGCGCCGCCCCAGGTCACCTCGCCGGCGTCGGGGGCGAGGACACCCAGGATGATCCGCATGGTGGTGGTCTTGCCGGCGCCGTTGGCGCCCACGAAACCGGTCATCCGGCCGGCGGACACCTCGAAGGACACGTTCCTGAGCACCTGACGGTCGCCGAAGCTGCGGTCGACGCCGTCGAGGCGAAGCGTTCTGGTCACGCACCCACGCTAGATCGATCACGCCGCTGCGCCGTCCGCCCGGCGGGTGAGCGGGCGGGTCCACCTCGCGACGGACGCCGTCACCCGCCGGGCCGGACCACCCCGTTCTCGTACGCGAACACCACTGCCTGCACCCGGTCGCGCAGGCCGAGCTTGGCCAGTACCCGACTGACGTGTGTCTTCACCGTCGCCTCGCCCAGGTGGATGGCCGTGGCGATCTCCGCGTTGCTCGATCCGGCGGCGAGCAGCATGAGCACCTCCCGCTCGCGCGGGGTCAGCTCGGCCAGCGTGGCCTCGGCGTCCGGGCCCCGGTGGGCGGTGCCGGCCGGGTCGCCGGGTCGGGCGAAGGTGGAGATCACCCGCCGGGTGATCTCTGGGGCGAGCAGACCGTCGCCCCTGGCCAGCACCCGGATCGCCTCGATCAGCTCCTCCGGCGTGCCGTTCTTGAGCAGGAAGCCGCTGGCCCCGGCCCGCAGCGCGGCGAACAGGTAGTCGTCGCGATCGAAGGTGGTGAGGATCAGCACCGCGGGCGCCCCGGAGCCGTCGGCGACGATCTGCCGGGTGGCCTCCAGGCCGTCCATCCCGGGCATCTCCACATCCATGAGTACGACGTCGGGGCGGGTGGCTCGGGTCATGGCGACCGCCCGTTCGCCGTCGGCGGCCTCACCGACCACCACGATGTCGTCCTCCACCTCCAGGATGACCCGGAAGCCGGTACGAACGAGGTGCTGGTCGTCGGCGAGCAGCACCCGGACCGTCGGCCCGGTGTCGGGTGTGTGCGGGGTTGCCGCGCTCATGCCGACGGCTCCGCTCCGGCTGCCGCCTGCTGCCTGTCGTTCGGCTCCCGCTGTGGACCCACCGGCCGGTCCGTCGACGCCGCGAGGGGAAAGCGGGCGCGTACCCGCCAGCCGCCGCCGGCCCGCGGCCCGGCCTCCAGGTCACCGTCGTGGGCGGTGACCCGTTCGCGCATGCCGATCAGGCCCAATCCGACGGTGTCGGTCGGGCCGCCGCCCCGCCCGTCGTCGGTCACGTCGACCTCCACCTCACGCGCCAGGTACCGGACCCGGACGTCGAGCAGGGCCGCCTCGGCGTGCTTCAGGGTGTTGGTCACCGCCTCCTGCGTCACCCGGTAGGCCGTCTGGGAGACCGATTCGGGCAACGCGACCGGGTCGCCGTACACCCCGAGGGTGGCCGTCAGCCCGGCGGCCCGAGCCCGCTCGACCAGCTCGTCGATCCGTTCGACGCCACCGGCCGTCGGCGGCGCGGCGTCGGTGCCGGCGGAGGTCCGCAGCACGCCGAGCATCCGACGCAGCTCGTCGACGGCGGTGCGGGCGCTCTGTTCGATGGCGGTCAGCGCCGTACGGGCCAAGCCCGGGTCGCGGTCGAACACGCGGCGGCAGGCGGAGGCCTGTACGCCCATCACCGACACGTGGTGGGCGACCACGTCGTGCAGTTCGCGGGCGATCCGGACCCGTTCACCGAGCACCGCCCGTTCCCGGGCCTCGGCCTGCGACCGGCGCAGGTCCTCGGCCTGGGCGCGCAGCTCGTGCTCGCGGCGCGCGGCCACCCACGCGGTCTCGCCGAAGAAGTACGCGAAACCGAAGACCAGCACGTTGAGCAGCACACCGTTGACCATCGCGGCGAGCACCGGTGGCACCGGCCCGACCGCGTCGGCGAAGGTGCCCGCCGGAATGTGGTCGATCATCACCGCGTAGTAGAGCCCGAGCCAGGCGAACATCGTGGCGATCACGCCGATCCGCAGCCGGCGGGAGAGCTGGCGGTCCTGCCCCCAGGCGCCGACGGTGTAGAGGGCGCAGAACAGGGCCCAGGAGGAGAACTGGCTCTCCGGGGCCGAGCGCGCCTGCGCGGCGATGAAGGCCACCGCGACGACCAGCACTGTCGCGGTCGGCCGGCGTCGTCGCCAGATCAGCGGGAGGGTCACCGCGACGGTCCAGAACAGCTGCTCCGGCCCGGACGGCGGTGGGCCCAGCAGGAACGCGCCGGTGCTGCGGGCCAGGGTCAGGCTGACCAACGCCAGCCCGGTCATCCCCAGGCCGATCCAGAGGTCGTTTCGGCGCTGCTCCGCCGTTGGACCCCGACGACGCCATTCCGGTCGCGATGCCACGGTCATCCAGGAACGATGCCACGCCGCCCGCCTGGCCCGCCGACCGGGCGCGCCCATTCCGGCCCGGTCCCGTCGACGGGCGGCGGCCCGGCGCGGGGTACGCGCCGGGCCGCCGTCTGGAATGTCGCTCACGCCGTCTGCTGGCGGGTCTTCCGAGCTGTGTCGACCAGGTCCCAGACCACGATCGCGGCTGCGCCCACCGCGATGGCCAGGCCGAGGGACTCCCGGTTGTCTACCTCCGCCACCCAGCTCAGGCGCTCGCCAAGGGCCGGGTTGAGCAGTCGGTCGGAGAGCGCCAGCCATGCCAGCGGCACCGCGAACGCCAGGTTGAGCAGGGCCTTCGTGCCGAACAGGGCCCAGGTCCAGCGGTCGATCCGGTACTTGACGATTTCGAAGATCACGCTCAGCGCCAGCACCCCGATCAGCGCCGGCAGCCAGAACGACCACAGAGCCGGGTCGAGGATCGGGATGTTCTCGCCGTCGGTGCCGCGCACCCAGGAGTGGTAGTGCTGAAGCGGCAGGTACGCGATGGTCAGCACCAGCATGATCACGGATGCGATGGTGTCGGCGAGGGGGATGCCTCGTCGCACCGGTGCGTCGGGCAGCTGGTCGACCGTCCACTCCGGGATGTCAACGGCGGTCTGGGTGCGCTCGATGATGGCGAAGGTCAGGGTGAGCCAGAAGGTGATCTGCACGGCCACCTGCATGGCCGCGACGATGCCCGGCCCGATGGCCCCGAAGCCCTTTCCCTCGGCCGCCTCGACCACTGTGACGATCGTGCCGACGAGCGCCGGGATGAAGCTGAGCAGCAGCTTCAGCAGTCGCAGCCAGAGCAGGTAGTAGGTCGGGCCGATGAGCTGCAGTCGGCGGTCGGCGTACCGGGCGGCCAGCACGTCGGGGTTGCCCAGCTCGGTGAGCACCTCCCGCTCGGCCACTGTCGGGTCCGCGCCGCCGCCGGTGCGGTCGTCGATCATGTCGCCGATGGAGGCCCGCAGCTCGGTGGCGATCTCGTCGCGGCGCTGGGTGGGCACCGATCGCAGGGTGGCGGCGAGGTAGCGGTCGGTCAGGGTGTTCATCGGTCCACTCCTTGGATCAGCCCGGTGATGGAGGTCTGCACGGCGGCGAGGTCGTCGAGGAGCCGGTTCAGCATCGACTCGCCCTCGTCGCTGGTCCGGTAGAACTTGCGCGGTCGGCTCTCTTCGGTGTTCCACTCGCTGGTCAGCAGCCCCTGGTCCTCCAGGCGGCGCAGCAGCGGGTAGAGGGTGTTGGCGTCGACCGGGAAGCCGTGGTCGCTGAGCCGTTGCAGCAGTGCGTAGCCGTAGTCCGGTCGGCGCAGCGCGACCAGGCTGGCCACCACGACGGTGCCTCGACGCAACTCCTGCAGGTGCGTCCGTAGAACGTCCTCGCTAACCATGTGTCACACCATACTGTGTGGCACACAGTATTGTCTACGCCGATATCATCGTGTCCGCCCAACCTCCGTTCGGGCCGATACGACGGACGGGGCGCCCGGTCGACACCGGACGCCCCGTACGTGGGAGAAGTCAGCAGGTCGGGCCCTGCCGGAAGTTCCACTCGACGAAGCTGGCCGGGCCGACCTGGAAGTAGCCCGCCCCCGGCCGGATCGGGTGGCCGATGAACAGCTCCACCCGCGACCCGACCCGGACCAGGTACGCCTCGGCGTCCCCCGCGTCGTTGCGGATCAGCGAACCCCGCCGGCCGTAGATCGCCTCCAACTCGTCGAACGACATGCCGACCGTGGCGCCGGCGGGGGACCGCGGCGGCGCGGTGGCCGTACCGACCTCCACCAGTCGCCCGTCGCGGAAGGCCAGCAGGATCACGCCCGCCCAGGATCCGGTAGCGCCGGCGTGCACCACCCCGCCGCAGGTCGGCACGGTCCAGTCGATGTGCCCGTTGGTGGTGAGCGACGCCAGGCTGGCGCCGATGCGGTACACACCGACGCCACGAACGCTGAGCACCTGCGGGTGGCTGTGCCCGGCGGCGGCGGCGAGTGGACCGCGCGCCGAGGCGGGCGCGGTTCCGCCGGCCACTGGTGCTGCCGCCGCCGGGCCGGCGACGGTCGCCGGGACGAGCGTGCCGAGCGCCAACGCGGCGGTGGTGAGGAGGATCGCGGGACGGTTCATGGTGGCTCCTTCGGTGATGGGTCTCCTGCCCTCTTAGTCACCGCGCCGGGGCCAACGGTTCGTCGGGATCCCGACCCGCCCGGTCTACTGTGCAGGGAAACGCCGACCGACCGTGCTGGCCGGGGGTGACATGGTGACGGCTCCACTGCGGATCGGGCCCTACGCGATCGAGCGACTGCTCGGCGTCGGTTCGTTCGCGATGGTCTGGCTGGGCTACGACCGGGCGCTCGACGCGCACGTGGCGATCAAGGTGCTGGCCGAGAACTGGAGCCACGACCTGCGGGTGCGGGAACGCTTCCTCGACGAGGCTCGGCTGCTGCGCCGGTTGGAGCACGAGCGGCTGATCCGGGTGCACGCCGTCGGTGAGCTGCCCGACGGCCGCCCGTACGCGGTCCTGGCCTGGGCGGACGGGGGCAGCCTGCGCGACCGGTTGGCCGCTGACGAGATGCCCGCGCCGACGGCGTTGCGGCTGCTCGGCGAGGTCTGCGCCGGGGTCGCCGTGCTGCACCGCCACGGCGTCGTGCACCGCGACCTCACCCCGGGCAACATCCTGTTCCGCTCCGCCGGCCCCGACGGGCCGGAACAGGTGCTGATCGCCGACCTCGGCCTCGCCAAGGCGCTCGCCGCCGCCTCCGGGCTGACCGCCCGGGCCGGCACCCCGGGCTACATGGCCCCCGAGCAGGACGATCCGGGCGCTGTGGTCGACACCCGCGCCGACGTGTACGGGCTCGGCCGGCTCGGCATCCGACTGCTGGCCGCCGACCCGTCGGGCGCGAACCCGACCAGGCCCGATCCGCGTCGGCACCCCCCGGACCTCCGACTTCGAGAAGACGTGCCTCCGGCCGTGGCGGCGGTGCTCGTCCGGGCCACCGCCCACCGCCCGGCTGAGCGCTACCCCGACGCCGCGACCCTGCACGCCGCGTTGATCCGCGCGAGCGCCCCGGCGGGGCTGGCTACGGCGGCCGGTCCGGTGCGGCACCAACCTCGGCCGCGTCGCCGGCACTGGTTGCGGCGGGCCGGGGCCGCGGTGGTGGCCGTCGCCGCGGTGGGTGCGGTGGGCGCCGAGCCGGGTGGCGCCGGGTCGGCTCGGCCGGTCGGCGGCACGTACACGGCCGGGGCGCTGACCGTGGCGTTGCCGCCCGGCTGGTCCGCCACGGGTGCCACCTGGGCCGGTCAGTACGGTGCCGACGGCGAACCCGAACCAGCGCTGGTGATGTCGCCGCAACCCCGCCGCTGGGCCGCCGACCCCCGCCTTCCCGGCGCGTTCGTGGGCCTCTCCGCCAGCACGGCGGCACGCGCCACGCCGGCCGGGTTCCTGGCCGAGCGCACGCACGGCGACTGCACGCCAGCCCCGACTCGCACCACCCGGCAGGCCGGCGTCGAGTGGACCGTGGTGGCGTACCACTGCGACAGGGGTCGACAGCAGATCATCGAGTCGGCCGCCCTGCACCCCGGCCGGCCCGCGCTGGTGTACGTGCAGATCACGCCACCGCCGGACACCGCCACCGAGTTCGTCGACACTCTGCTCGACGGAGTGCGGGTGCGGTGACGGGCCGCCCGCTGTGGCAAGAGGCCCCGGTGGTGTGTCTCTCGGTGTGAGGCTGTCAGCGTGACGGAGGACCCGCGTCGGCCGCTGACCCGGGTGAAGAGCGGGCCGCAGCGTGCGGACCTGCTGGAGCTGTTCTTCGACCTCGCCTTCATTGCGAGCCTGACTCTCGTCTCCCGGAAGATGGCTGCCGAGCAGAGCTGGACGGGCCTCGGTCAGGCGCTGCTCACCCTGTCGACGCTGTGGGCGGTGTGGGTGACCACAACGCTGATCATCGACACCTGCAACCCTCGGAAGCGGCCGATTCCGTACCTGATCCTCGGCATCATGTTCGGCGTCATGCTGATGTCCGCCGCGCTGCCGACGGCCTTCCGTGACCACGGACTGGTCTTCGGTGGGGCCTGGGCCGCGATCAACCTGGGCCGGGGGTTGGTGCTCATCCGGTCACAACGCGGTCGACTGAGGCAGGAGCGCTCTGTCCGTGCCCTGGTCTGGTTCCTCAGCGCGGGGACCCTGTGGGTGGCCGGCGAGCACCTCGCCGAGCGGTACCAGCAGATCTACACCCTCACTTTGGGCGAACTGATCCTGGTCAGTGTTCTCAGCCTCAGCCATACGCCCTTCACTCTGGACCGGATAGCCGCCTTCGGCACCGCGTTCCTGACGGCTGTGGTGTGGTGGGCACGGCTGCCGGCGTCGAGCGGATCATCGCGGAGCCCGGGGTACGCCCCGGCAGTGTCATGACGGCGCTCATCCTGGGTGGCACCGGGCTGTTCCTCTGCGGCCGGGCGGTCCTGGAGCACGAGGTCTACGGGCGGGTGCCGCTGTCCCACGTCCTTGGCGTGGCTGCCACTGTCGTCCTCGCGCCGCTCGCGGCGTACCTGCCCGGTCTGGCGCTGGGCGTCGCCGCCGCCCTGGTGCTGTCCGGGGTGGCGCTCGGCGAACTGCTTCGTATGCGGCACCGATCCGCCCCGGCGTCGGTGGCACCCTGACGCCGCCCTCCACCAACGAGCCGACGGCTGGCGGCGATCTAGTCGTCAACGCCTGGGATGGCGGCGTGGCCATCGCCGATCCCCTGCTTCTGCTGGCGCCCACGTTCGCGAGGACGAGGTTCACCGTCCTGGCCGCAGATGACGGTGTCGTTGGCCACTGAAAAGTCTGGCCTGGTTAAACTTCTGTACCGAACGGAATGGAACTCGTGGCGGCGCGGTTGTCCTCCTGCGCCGGCTGCTGTCGGAACAGCTGTCAGCAGGCAAAGCCGGGTACCGCAGCTAGGAAGGTCGCGATGTCTGACACAAAGGCGCTCGACGCCCCCGATTCCCACCGACCAGCTCCGCCCTCCTCGTGGGCCGGAGTCGTCTCGCTGAGCCTCGGATTGTTCGCGCTCGTGATGGCGGAATTCCTGCCGGCCAGCCTGTTGCCGCGCATCGCCGAGGACCTCGGCGTGACCGAGGGCACCGCAGGGCAATCCGTGACGGTAACCGCCATCGGCGCCGGGTTCGCGGGACTGTTCCTGCCGGTCGCCCTGCGGCGAGCGGATCGGCGCTATGTGATCCTCGGCCTCATGGCCATCGCCGTGCTCGCCAACCTGGTCGTCGTCGTGGCACCCAATTTTCCCGTCCTGCTCGTCGGCCGTTTGCTGGCCGGCATGGCGGTGGGCGGGTTCTGGGCGCTGGCGATCGCGATGACGGCGCGGCTTGTGCGGAGTCATCACCTCGGTCGCGCCATGACCGTCGTCAACGCGGGTCCGGCGGTGGCGACCATCGTGGCCGTCCCCCTGGGCGCCGGGCTCGGTGAGCTGTGGGGATGGCGGGAGGTGTTCCTGCTCGCCGCCGCTGCCGCGGCGCTCGCTCTTCTGGCTCAGGGCTTCGTGCTGCCGCGCGTCGCGTCGGCGTCGTCGAGCGGGCTCCGAGTTCTCGGTTCCACCCTGCGCTCGGGGGTTCTCGTGGCCGGACTGTCGGCGATCCTGCTGATCGCGGCCGGCCAGTTCACCGGGTTCACTTACATCCGGCCCGCAGCCGAGGACGTGTCCGGGATCGACGCCGGTGGGCTCACCGTGCTGTTGCTCGTCTACGGGATCGCGAACGTTCTCGGCACTGCGGCAAGTGGCTCTCTGGTCGACCGTTCGCTGCGGATCGCCGCCCTGGTCTTTCCCGGGGTGGCCGGCGTCGGCATGCTGGCCCTCGTCGCCACCGGGGGTTCGACGGTGGGGTTGTTCGTCGCTGCCGCGTTGTGGGGCTTCGGCTTCGGCGGAGTTCCGACCACCGCACAGACGTGGGGTGTCCGGGCCGAACCCGCGCGGCTCGAACAGGTGGGCGGGCTGATGGTGACCGTCTTCCAGCTTGCGATCGCCTTGGGCGCGATCGGTGGCGGTCTGCTCGTGGACGGCGTCCGGGCCTCCGCCCCGCTGATCGCCGGTGGCATCGTGGCGATCAGCGGCGGGGTGCTGCTCGCCGGCGCGCGCCCGCGAGGTGGCGCCTAGAACGATGGATACCGATCGGAATGGAAAGGATCGGCAACTTCTGTACCGAGGAGTACGATGCGTTTATGGGTGGTACGCGCAGCACAGTCATCGGCCGTCCCCGCGGCTTCGACACTGACGAGGCGCTGGAACGCGCCATGCAGGTGTTCTGGAGGCAGGGCTATGAGGGCGCGAGCCTGATCGACCTGACTCGTGCCATGGGCATCACCAAGCCCAGCATGTACGCGGCCTTCGGCAACAAGGAGCAGCTATTCCGCAAGGCGTTGCAGCGCTACGTCGAGGGTCCGGGCAACTACCTCGACAGGGCGCTGGCCGAGCCGACCGCGCGAGCTGCCGCCGAAGCGATCCTGCGCGGCGCGGCCCGCACCTCGACCCTTCCGGAAGGCTTCGGGGGATGTCTGACGGTGCAGGGCGCGCTGCCGTCGTGCGACGAGAGTCGGGTCGTGCACGACGTGTTGGTCCAGTGGCGCAACGCCAGCGGGGCGCTGGTCGAGGAGCGCTTCCGGCGCGCCGTCGACGAGGGCGACCTGCCGGGCGACGCCGACGCGACGCGACTCAGCCGATACATCACGACGATCGCGTTCGGTCTCACGGTGCAGGCCGTCAACGGTCTCGACCACGCCGAGCTCGACGAGATCGTCGACCAGACGATGCTCTTCTGGCGGCCGTGAGCTCCTTCTGACCTGCTCGCCCTGGCCGACCCGCCCGACGACCATCCTCAGCCTACGAGAAATCGGTACGCGAGAAGCTGCTGCGCGCCGAGAGCGACCGGGTCATGACGCGAGCCATGTACCGGTGGGCCCGCCTGTAGACCCGGTCCGGCGAAGCGCGGCCTTCCTCCGCCACTCGGGGACCGTCTGTTCCGTCGAAGGCCCGCGGTCGTTCGATGGCTGGAGCGCTCACGGCCGCCAACCTACCGAACGGTACAGAACGTGACGCGACTAACGGACCGATCGGTACGAATCTTGCTACCTTAGAAGGTGCAACCGACCGGTACGAAAGTGCCCCTCGAAGGAGAGACATGACCATCACGCTGATCACCGGCGCGAACAAGGGCATCGGCCACGAGACCGCCAAGCAGCTTCTCGACCTCGGCCACACCGTGTACGTCGGCGCCCGAGACGTCGAGCGGGGGGAGCGGGCTGCGGCGGCGCTAGGCGCCCGATTCGTGCAACTCGACGTCACCGACGATGACTCGGTGCACACGGCGCTCGCGATCATCGACGCGGCCGAGGGCCGGCTCGACGTCCTGGTGAACAACGCGGGCGTCCTTGGCGCCGGTGCCGTCGACGGACCGACAGCCCTGCGCGTGTTCGACACCAACGCGGTCGGGATCGTCCGGGTCACGGAGGCCGCACTGCCGCTGCTGCGCAAGTCCGCGAACCCCAGGGTCGTCACGCTATCGAGCAGCATGGGGTCCTTCTGGGTGGTGACCAACCCTGACCGGCCGGAGTACGGTATGTCGCTCCCGCTGTACTCGGCGTCCAAGGCGGCGGCCACGATGCTCACCGTCCAGTACGCCAAGGTCCACCCGGGCATCAAGTTCAACGCCCTCGAACCCGGCACCACCGCCACCGACATGACCGCCGCGTTCGGGATCGGGCGGCCGGTTACGGAAAGCGCCAAGACTGTCGTACGCCTGGCCACGCTCGACGCGGACGGCCCGACGGGTACCTTCACGGACGAGTCCGGCCACCTGAGCTGGTAGGCGCCGTGTGCCTTCCGGCCGTCGTGGCTGACGGCCGGAAGGCGTCCCGTATAGATTGATCAGGCGTCATCACCGACACCAACATCGACATCATCAGCACCGACCCGTGACACCCACCGCCCAGCCCTAACTGAACGGCGTTGCGGCTAGCGGACGACCACGGTGATGGTGTGCGCGCTGTCGTCCTTGGGAATCGTGACGGCGACGGTGCCGGGTCTGACGAATCTGATGTCCACCACCCCGGCCTCGTAGTGCTGCGAGACCAGCTCCGGCCGGTCAACGGTGACCAGACCGGGCCCGATGCCCTGGATCCGCAGCACCGCGCCGCTGGCGAAGCAGAGCGAGCGCAGCAGCTCCAGTTCGGTGTCCGCCACCGGCAGGTCATAGCGGACCGCGCCCTGACAACTGCTGGTCGGCGTCGTCGGTGGCGAGGTCGGGCGCTGTGGCGTACCCCGGGTTCGCACCGGCGGGGGCGGCACGTGTGCGGGCGGCCCGATGGTCGACGGCGCCCGCGACGGCGACCGGCTGGTGCTGGGCGTGACCGACGGCGTGGGCGGAGACGCCACCGCGGACGTCGACGGCGACGGCCCGCGCGGCTGTACGGGCAGCGGCGAGACCGCCTCGCTGCCGCAGGCGGCGACCGCCACGATGCCCGCGACAGCGGTGACGACGCGGCCGACGATCCGGCGGAGCGGAACCACCCACCCTCCTTACCTGATCGTCGATGCCACAGCCGGTCTTGCTGACTCAGCCCGAGTCGGTGCCGAGCCGTTGCCGGACCTGCCGCCGGGCCAGGTGCAACCGGGACTTCACGGTGCCCAGCGGCACGTCGAGCAGGGCGGCGATCTCCGGGTAGCTCAGCCCGAGGACGTCGCGCAGGGCGACCACCTCGGCGAGGTCGGGGTGGACCGAGTCGAAGGCGTCGAGCAGGTCGAGGCGGGTGCCGGCGACCACGCTGGTCCGTCGAGGGTCGGCCTGGTCGGGCACCGGCACGCCGCCGGCCTCCAGCCGGCAGCGGCGGCGCAGCGTGCGGTACGTGGAGCGGGCCCGGTTGGCGGTCAGCCGGTGCAGCCAGGTGCGGAACGAGGAACGCCCCTCGAACCGGGTGATGTCGCCGGCCAGCGCCAGCAACGTGTCCTGGCAGGCCTCTTCTGCGTCCTCCCGGCTGGGCAGGAAGCGGGCGCACAGTCGCAGCACCTCCGGGCGCACCGCGACCAGCAGGGCGTTCAGCGCGGCCGGGTCGCCGTGCGCGGCGGACCGGGCCAGCGCGTCGATGTCGTCCGCGTCGGGCATGCCGGATGTCCAATGCTCGCCGGTGCCGATCCCTGAGCGTACGACCGGTGCCGCCGCAGCGGCCCCGTACCGTCCGGCACCCGACGCGAATCCGGCGCGCTACTCGAAGCGGGACACGTCCCCGGCGCCCCGGCGCAGGCTCTCCGGCTCGGGCCCGGACAGGTCGATCACGGTCGTCGGCTCCTTACCGCAGTCGCCGGCGTCGAGCACCGCGTCGAGCTGGTGGTCGAGCCGCTCCTTGATCTCCCAGCCCTGGGTCATCGGCTCCTCGTCGCCGGGCAGGACCAGCGTGCTGGACACCAGCGGCTCGCCCAGCTCGGCCAGCAGCGCCTGGGTGACTGTGTGCCGGGGCACCCGCACGCCGACGGTCCGCTTCTTCGGGTGCAGCATCCGGCGGGGCACCTCGCGGGTGGCCGGCAGGATGAACGTGTAGCTGCCCGGGGTGGACGCCTTCACCAGGCGAAAGACCGAATTGCTGATCTGCACGAACTGACCGAGCTGCGCGAAGTCGTGGCAGACCAGCGTGAAGTGGTGCCGATCATCGAGATGTCGGATCTGCCGGATCCGGTCCAGCCCGTCCTGGTTGCCCAGTTGGATGCCGAGCGCGTAGCAGGAGTCCGTCGGGTAGGCGACCAGCCCACCGCTGCGGATCAGGTCGGCGACCTGCCCGATGACCCGGGGCTGTGGGTTCTCCGGGTGTACGTCGTAGTACCTCGCCATCCCCCGAGACTAGGCGCACCCCGGGGCGATCAGGAGACGAGGGCCACCCTCGGCGCGGACGGTGGAGCCGCCGAGATCACCTCGGTAGGGTAGGTCCCGGTCGGCTCCGACCAACAAGATCCACACCGCCGGGGGGCGCCACGCATGGCTGATTCGTTCGCGCATCTGCACGTGCACACCGAGTACTCGATGCTCGACGGAGCGGCCCGACTGAAGGACCTGTTCGCCGAGGCCAAGCGGCTGGGCATGTCCGCGGTGGCGATCACCGACCACGGCAACATGCACGGCGCGAACGACTTCTACAACCAGGCGATGGCCGCCGGGATCACCCCGATCCTGGGCGTCGAGGCGTACGTGGCGCCGGAGTCGCGCTATCACAAGGCGCGGGTCAAGTGGGGTCGCCCGGAGCAGAAGAGCGACGACATCTCCGGTAACGGCGCGATCACCCACAAGACCATGTGGGCGAAGAACGCGCAGGGCCTGAAGAACCTCTTCACCCTCAACTCGCGCGCCTCCATGGAGGGGCACTACGTCAAGTGGCCCCGGATGGACATGGAGCTGATCGCCGAGCACGCCGAGGGGATCATGGCCACCACCGGCTGCCCGTCCGGCGCGGTGCAGACCCGGCTGCGGCTGGGCCAGTTCGACGAGGCCCTCAAGGTCGCCGCCAGCTACCAGGACATCTTCGGCAAGGACAACTACTTCCTGGAGATCATGGATCACGGCCTCTCCATCGAGAGCCGGGTCCGCGAGGGGCTCACCGAGATCGCCCGCAAGCTGGACATCCCGCCGGTGGTCACCAACGACTCCCACTACACCCACGAGGCGCAGGCCACTGCCCACGACGTGCTGCTCTGCGTGCAGACCGGCAGCAACATCGACGACCCCAACCGGTTCCGGTTCGAGGGCGGCGGCTACTTCATCAAGAGCGCCGACCAGATGCGCGCTGTGGACTCGTCCGAGCTGTGGCAGGAGGGCTGCCGCAACACCCTGCTGGTCGCCGAGAAGGTCGACCCGAAGGGCATGTTCGAGTTCCACAACCTGATGCCGCGCTTCCCGGTGCCCGAGGGGGAGACCGAGGAGTCCTGGTTCCGCAAGGAGACCTTCGCCGGCCTGGCCCGCCGCTATCCGAGCGGCATCCCGGAGGGGCACGTCGTCCAGGCCGAGTACGAGCTGGGCGTCATCAACCAGATGGGCTTCCCGTCCTACTTCCTGGTGGTCGCCGACTTCATCCAGTGGGCGAAGAACCAGGGCATCGCTGTGGGTCCGGGCCGTGGTTCGGCCGCCGGGTCGCTCGTCGCGTACGCGCTGGGCATCACCGACCTGGACCCGATCCTGCACGGGCTGATCTTCGAGCGGTTCCTCAACCCCGAGCGGGTCTCGATGCCCGATGTCGACATCGACTTCGACGAGCGTCGGCGCGGCGAGGTGATCAAGTACGTCACCGACAAGTGGGGCGAGGACAAGGTCGCCCAGATCGCCACCTTCGGCACGATCAAGGCGAAGGCCGCGATCAAGGACTCGGCCCGGGTCCTCGGTTTCCCGTACGCGGTCGGTGACCGGATCACCAAGGCGATGCCGCCGGCGGTGATGGGCAAGGACATCCCGCTCACCGGCATCTTCGACAACAAGCACCCCCGCTACGCCGAGGCCGGCGAGATCCGTGGCCTGTACGACTCCGACCCGGACGTCCGCAAGGTGATCGACACGGCCAAGGGCATCGAGGGGCTGATCCGGCAGACCGGTGTGCACGCCGCCGGCGTCATCATGTCCGCCGAGCCGATCATCGAGCACATCCCGTTGACGCGCCGTGACGCCGACGGGGCGATCATCACGCAGTTCGACTACCCGACCTGCGAGTCGCTCGGGCTGCTGAAGATGGACTTCCTCGGCCTGCGCAACCTGACGATCATCGACGACGCGGTCAAGAACATCGAGCTGAACCACAACCGGAAGCTCGACCTGCTGGGCCTGCCGCTGGACGACAAGGCCGCGTACGAGCTGCTGGCCCGCGGTGACACCCTGGGCGTGTTCCAGCTCGACGGTGGGCCGATGCGTTCACTGCTGCGGTTGATGAAGCCGGACAACTTCGAGGACATCTCCGCCGTCCTGGCCCTGTACCGGCCCGGCCCGATGGGCGTCGACTCGCACACCAACTACGCGCTACGCAAGAACGGCCTCCAGGAGATCACGCCGATCCACAGGGAGCTGGAGGAGCCGCTGCGGGAGATCCTGGCGCCCACCCACGGCCTGATCGTCTACCAGGAGCAGGTGCAGCGCGCCGCGCAGATCCTCGCCGGCTACACCCTCGGTCAGGCGGACCTGCTGCGCCGGGCCATGGGTAAGAAGAAGAAGGAGATCCTCGACAAGGAGTTCATCCCGTTCCGGGACGGCTGCCGCGAGCGTGGCTACTCCGACGAGGCGATCCAGGCGGTGTGGGACGTCCTGGTGCCGTTCGCCGGGTACGCCTTCAACAAGGCGCACTCCGCCGCGTACGGCCTGGTCTCCTACTGGACCGCGTACCTGAAGGCGCACTACCCGGCCGAGTACATGGCCGGGTTGCTGACGTCCGTCGGTGACGACAAGGACAAGATGGCGCTCTACCTGGCCGAGTGTCGCCGGATGCGCATCCAGGTGCTGCCACCGGACGTGAACACCTCGGCCGGGCCGTTCACCCCGGTCGGCAAGGACATCCGCTTCGGCCTCGCCGCCGTGCGCAACGTCGGGGCGAACGTGGTCGCCTCGATCATGCGGTGCCGGGAGGAGAAGGGCGAGTACGCCGACTTCTACGACTTCCTGTCCAAGGTGGACGCTGTGGTCTGCAACAAGAAGACCATCGAATCGCTGATCAAGGCGGGGGCGTTCGACTCCCTCGACCACCCCCGCAAGGGCCTGCTCGCGGTGCACGCCGACGCGATCGACGCGTACGCCGACGTCAAGCGCAAGGAGGCCGTCGGCCAGTACGACCTGTTCGGCGCCGGCTTCGGTGACGCCGACACCGGCAGCACCACTGTGATGCCGACCATCGGCGACAGCGAGTGGGACAAGCGCGACAAGCTGGCCTTCGAGCGGGAGATGCTCGGCCTGTACGTCTCCGACCACCCGCTGTTCGGCCTGGAGCACATCCTCAACGCGGCAGCCGACACCACCATCGCCTCCCTGGCCGAGGAGGGCGCGGTGCCCGACGGGGCGGTCGTCACCCTCGCCGGCATCCTCTCCGGGGTGCAACGCCGGGTCACCAAGCAGGGCCGCGCCTGGGCGTCGGCCACCCTGGAGGACCTGGCCGGTGGGGTGGAGACGCTGTTCTTCCCCAACACCTACGAGGTGATCGGGCAGTACATCGCCGAGGACGCCATCGTGGTGGTCAAGGGTCGGGTGGACCGCCGCGACGACACCCCGCGGATCATGGCGATGGACATGTCCATGCCGGACGTCAGCACCAGCGCCACCAACAAGCCGGTCACCCTCACCATCCCGGTGCACCGCTGCACACCACCGCTGGTCGAGAAACTCAAGGAAACCCTGGTGCTGCACCCCGGCGACACCGAGGTGCACGTCAAACTCCAGAACGGCGGGCGCACCACCACCCTGCGGCTGGGTCCGTTCCGGGTGGCGGCGACGACCGCGCTGATGGGTGACCTGAAGAGCGTCCTCGGCCCGGCCAACGTGAGCTGACCGGGCCTCGGTCCGGCCGGCGTGCGCCGGCCGGACCGCCGGGCTCAGCCGCGGTCGGAGGCGCTGATCTCCCGCAGCTGGCCGTCGGCCAACCGCAACCACCGCTGCACGCCGATCTCGGCGAGGAACCGTTCGTCGTGGCTGACCACCACGAACGCCCCCTGGTACGCCGACAGCGCGCTCTCCAACTGACCCACGCTGACCAGGTCCAGGTTGTTCGTCGGCTCGTCGAGCAGCAGCAGTTGCGGCGCCGGTTCGGCGCAGAGCACACAGGCGAGGGTGGCGCGCAGCCGTTCACCGCCGGAGAGCACCCCGACCGGCAGGTTCACCCGGGCGCCCCGGAACAGGAACCGGGCGAGCAGGTTCATCCGCCTGGCGTCCGGCAGGTTCGGCGCGTACGCGGCGAAGTTCTCCGCCACCGTGCGGTCGAGGTCCAGCAGGTCCAGCCGCTGCGACAGGTACGCGATCCGTCCCTCGCCGCGCTTCAGCTCGCCGCCGGACGGCTGCAGGTCGCCGTTGACCAGGCGCAGCACTGTCGACTTGCCGACGCCGTTCGCCCCGGTGAGCGCGATCCGTTCCGGACCCCGGATCACCAGGTCCGCGCCGTCGCCGCCGAACAGGTCCCGGTCGTCGAAGCAGGCCCGCATCCCCTGGCCGGAGAAGACAGTGCGCCCAGCCGGGACTGTGGTGTCCGGTAGGTCCACGACGATCCGGTCCTCGTCGCGTACCGCCCGCCCCGCCTCGTCGAGTCGGGCCTTGGCCTGACCGAGCCGGGACGAGTGCGTCTCCTGCGCCCTGCCCGCCGACTCCTGCGCGCTGCGCTTGAGCCCACCGGCGACGATCCGGGCCAGGCCCGCGTTCTTCAGGTTCTTCGAGGCGTTGCTGGCCCGCCGGTCGGCGCGTTCCCGGGCCTGCTGCATCTCCCGCTTCTCCCGCTTGACCTCCTGCTCGGCGTTGCGCAGGTTGCTCTCGGCCACCTCCCGCGCCGCCTGCACCGCCTCGGTGTACGCGGTGAAGTTGCCCCCGTACCAGCGGATCTCGCCCTGGTCCAGTTCGGCGATGCGGTCCATCCGGTCCAGCAGCTCCCGGTCGTGGCTGACCAGCAGCAGGCACCCGGACCAGTCGGTCAACACGTCGTAGAGCTTGTGCCGCGCCTCCAGGTCCAGGTTGTTCGTCGGCTCGTCGAGCAGCAACACGTCCGGGCGGCGCAGCAGTTGCGCCGCCAGACCGAGCGAGATCACCTGGCCGCCGCTGAGGGTGTGCAGCCGGCGGTCGAGCGACAGCTCACCGAGGCCGAGCCGGTCCAACTCCGAGCGGGTGCGCTCCTCGATGTCCCAGTCGTCGCCGATGGTGGCGAAGCGCTCCTCGCTGGCGTCGCCAGCCTCGATGGCGTGCAGCGCCGCGATCCGCTCGGCCACGCCCAGCACCTGCGCCACGCTCAGGTCGCCGACCAGCGGCAGCGTCTGCGGGAGGTAGCCGAGCACACCGTCGACGGTGACGCTGCCACTGCTGGGCCGCAGTTCCCCGGCGATCAGCCGCAGCAGGGTGCTCTTGCCGGCGCCGTTGGGCGCGACCAGGCCGGTACGACCGCCGGGAACGGTGAAGGACAGCTCCGAGAAGACCGGGGTGTCGTCCGGCCAGGAGAAGGACAGGTTCGAGCAGACAACGAACGCATCAGACATGCGAGTGACCTCAAAGGGTGGGGTGGGCGCGCCTCAGCCGCCCGACGACAACGGGAACCGGTGGAACGACAACCGGCCACGGCGGCTGCGCAGGAGGCGCGCCGAACCGATGGCCGAACACATCCGGTCTCACCCGGAGATGTCGTCGTCACCCGCCATGTCTGGTCTCCCTGGTCGTACGCCAACCCAACTCGCCGAGTCTAACAACGGATCTCCGCCCCGCCACCGCGTTCCGGCCCGCCACCGCTTTGTATCGGGCAGCCACACTCGGAGCTGTCAAAGCTAGGAGACGTCGAAGAGACGTAGCCCGTCGTACTCGGCGAAGTCGGCGAAATCCTTGCCGTTGAAAGTCGCCAGCGGCAGCCGGTCGACCAGGCAGCAAGCCGCGATCCAGGAGTCGTTGGTCGGTCGGGGGCGTCCCCGGTGCTGAGCCCGCGCCTGGAGGTGCCCCCAGGTCACCGCCACCGCCTCGTCGAAGGGGAGCAGCACGATCCCCGAGCGCCACTGCGCCAGGTCTGCCAGCTTGCGCGGCCCCCAACTTCGCAGCGCTGTCCACTTGGTCAGCTCACCGAGAGTCACGAAGGTGATGCAGAGGGTCTTACCGGCCAGGCGGGCACGGAGACGTTCAGGTAGCCGCCCCCGAAGGATTGCCGACGCGACGTCGGTGTCCAGAACGACAAGGCTCATGCGGCGCCAGCCCGCCGAGAGGTGTACAGGTCGGCGAGGAACTCGTCCAATTCCTCGTCCGACTCGAACAGGCCCGGCCGGGCCAGGTCGTTCACGGAGTCGACGGGTCGGATGCCCTGACGACGGGCCAACTCCTCGGCCGGCACATGCTCAGCCGTCGGCCACTCGGGCATCTGTTCGGCATTGCTCGACGTCACGGCTCACCTCCTGCGTATCGGGTCGCCCCCGATTCTCCCACTTCCTGCATCGACGAGCGGCACCTCGCGGCCGGTGTCGGGGCGGAGTTGCGCCCCGCTCAGCGGGATCGGTACTCGACCTCGGGGCGGCCGGGGGTGCCGTAGCGGGGGGTGCGGGCGGCCCGGTCGACGGTCACCAGGTACTCCAGGTAACGGCGGGCGGTCACCCGGGAGATGCCGGTCAACGCGCTCACCTCGGTCGCGGACAGCCCGGCCTCCGCGCGGGTGCCGTCGGTGAGCGCGGCGCGTACCCGGTCGAGGGTCTGCGCGTCGAGCCCCTTGGGCAGGCTGTGCCCGGCGGTGCCGCGCAGGGTGGCGAACATCTGGTCCACCTCGTGCTGGGCGGCGACCTCGCCGTCGGCGAGCGCCTGGGCGCGGTAGTCGGCGTACCGCTCCAGCTTGTCGCGGAACGCGGCGAACGTGAACGGCTT
The DNA here is from genome assembly GCF_040607155.1 of Micromonospora sp. NPDC005324. Lineage (NCBI taxonomy): Bacteria > Bacillati > Actinomycetota > Actinomycetes > Micromonosporales > Micromonosporaceae > Micromonospora > Micromonospora sp. NPDC005324. The sequence continues at coordinate 161,356 of NZ_JBEXGE010000010.1, forward strand.
GAGCAGGTAGTGGGTCACGCCGAGGGACACCGCGGTGCGCACCACCGCCAGGTCCCGCGCGGACGTCACAGCGAGCACGTCGACGCTGCTGCCGGCCGCGCGCAGCGCCCGGCAGACGTCCAGGCCGTGCAGGTCGGGCAGCCGAAAATCAAGGAGTACGAGGTCCACGTCGCCGCCACCGTTGGCGCGCAGGGCCGCCATCGCCGCCCGCGCGGTGTGCGCCACTCCGACCACCACGAAACCGGGAACCCGTTCGGCGTACGCGCTGTGCGCCTCGGCCAGCAGCGGTTCGTCCTCGACGACCAGCACCCGGATGGCGGTCACGACCGCTCGATCCTGCTCGGCAGCCGGACGGTGAACAGGCTGCCGCCGTCGTCGGAGCGACAGACCTCGGCGCTACCGCCGTGCCGGCGCACCACCTGCCCGACCAGCGCCAGGCCGAGGCCCCGGCCGGTGCTCTTGGTGGACCAGCCGCGCCGGAACGCGTCGGCGACCCGCTCCGGTGCCAGCCCGGGGCCGCTGTCGGCGACCCGGACCACCAGCTCGTCGTCGGCCGCGCCGACGAAGACCCGCACCCGGCGCGGCGTCGGCGTACCGGCCACCGCCTCCAGGGCGTTGTCGACCAGATTGCCGACCACTGTCAGCAGGTCACCGGTCGGCAGCGGACTGTCGTCGAGGCGGCAGTCCGGCTCGATGACCAGATCCACCCCGCGTTCGCCGGCCTGAGCGGACTTGCCGAGCAGCAGGGCGGCCAACGCCGGCTCGGTCACCGCGCCGACCACCCGGTCGGTCAGCTGCTGGGCGAGGGCCAGGTCCCGGGTGCCGAGCCGGACGGCCTCGTCGGCGCGACCCAGCTCGACCAGGGTCAGCACTGTGTGCAGCCGGTTGGCCGACTCGTGGGTCTGCGCCTGCAACGCCTCGGTCAGCGCGCGCACCGAATCCAGCTCGCTGGCCAGGGTGCGCAGCTCGGTCTGGTCGCGCAGGGTCAGTACGGTGCCGAGCACCGCGCCCTCGAAGCGGGTGGTCCGCTGGTTGGCGACGAGCACCCGGTCGCCGGCGACGATCGGCTCGTCACGGGCGTCGCGCCCGGAATCGAGCAGCTCGGCCGCCGCGGGCGGCAGGTCGATCCCGGCCACCGGCTGGTCGATCACCGGCGCGTCCGCGTCGAGCCCCAACAGCCGGCGGCCCTCGTCGTTCACGAGAGCCACCCGACGATCGGTGGTCAGCACGACGAGACCTTCGCGCACCGAGTGCAGAACGGCGTCGTAGTACTCGTACATCCGGGTCATCTGCGCCGGTCCCAGACCGTGGGTCTGGCGGCGGAGCCGGCGGCTGAGCAGCCAGGAGCCCGTCGCGGCGAGCGCCAGAGCCGGCGCGACCACACCGAACAGCACCGGCAACTGGCCGAGCAGCTTCTTGTCGATCTCGCGGGTGGTGATGCCCACCGAGACCAGACCGATGAGGCGTCGCTGCTCGTCGTACACCGGAACGACAGCGCGCACCGACTCGCCGAGCGTCCCGACGTTGGTGGTGGTGAACGCGCGGCCCGCCAGGGCGGGCCCGATCTCACCGACGAACGGCTCGCCGATCCGGTCCTGGGTCGGGTGCGAGAAACGGGTGCGGTCGGGGGCCATCACCACCACGAAGTCGGTGCCCGTGGCCTGCCGGGTCGATTCGGCGTACGGCTGGAGGACCTTCGCGGGGTCGGCGGTCATGAGGGCCGCGCGGACGTCGGGGGAGCCGGCCACGGTCTGCGCCACAGCGAGCACCTCATCCTGCGCGGCCTGGCGGGAGTCGCTGCGGGCCAGCCAGACGGCGCCCGCCGCGCCGGCCAGCACGAGCAGCGTCACCACCATCGCCTGGAGGGCGAAGAGTTGCCCCGCGATGCTCCACTGGCGTCGGGCCACCTCCACCACCTCCTCGTCGCGCCACCGTTTTCGGCCATCGCGGTGAACAGAATGACCGCAAGGCTGTCAACGGGTGAGACGCGCTTCACATTGTCGACATGGACACCACCGCATCCGCCACCACCCCGGCACCGGCGGTCCGCCGGGACCGTACCCGTTACCTGTATCTGGCCGTCATCGTGGCCGTGGTCGCCGGCATCGTGGTCGGCCTGGTCGCCCCCGATTTCGGCAAGGAACTCAAGCCGATCGGCACCGGCTTCGTCAACCTCATCAAGATGATGATCAGCCCGGTCATCTTCTGCACCATCGTGCTCGGCGTCGGCTCCGTACGGCAGGCCGCGAAGGTCGGCAAGGTCGGCGGCCTGGCCCTCGGCTACTTCCTGACCATGTCGACAGTCGCGCTCGCCATCGGCCTGGTCGTCGGCAACCTCATCCACCCTGGCTCCGGCCTGAACCTCGGCCCGGACCTTGTCGGCTCCGGCAAGGCCGCCGCCGGTGACGAGGCCGCCGGTACCGCCGACTTCCTGCTCGGGATCATCCCGACGACGCTGCTCTCCTCGCTCACCGAGGGCAAGGTGCTCCAGACGCTGCTGGTCGCCCTGCTGGTCGGCTTCGCCGTCCAGGCCATGGGCCGGCGGGGTGAGCCGGTGCTCAGCGCCATCACCGTCATCCAGCGGGTCGTCTTCAAGGTCCTCGCCATGATCATGTGGCTGGCGCCGATCGGCGCGTTCGGCGCGATGGCCGCCGTCGTCGGCGCGACCGGCGTGGACGCCCTCAAGAGCCTCGCCCAGATCATGGTGGGCTTCTACGCCACCTGTCTGATCTTCGTGCTGGTCTTCCTGGGCGCGCTGCTGTGGTTCGTGGCCCGGATCTCGATCTTCTCGCTGCTGCGTTACCTCGGCCGGGAGTTCCTGCTGATCCTGTCGACCTCGTCGTCGGAGTCGGCGCTGCCGCGGCTGATCGCCAAGATGGAGCACTTCGGCGTGAGCAAGCCGGTCGTCGGCATCACGGTGCCGACCGGCTACTCGTTCAACCTGGACGGTACGGCGATCTACCTCACCATGGCGTCGCTGTTCATCGCCGACGCGCTGGGCAAGCCGCTGGCCATCGGCGAGCAGATCTCGCTGCTGCTATTCATGATCATCGCGTCGAAGGGCGCCGCCGGGGTCACCGGCGCCGGACTGGCCACGCTGGCCGGCGGCCTCCAGTCACACCGGCCGGACCTCGTCGACGGGGTCGGGCTGATCGTCGGCATCGACCGCTTCATGTCCGAGGCTCGGGCGCTGACCAACTTCGCCGGCAACGCGGTGGCGACAGTGCTGGTGGGAACCTGGACCGGCGAGTTCGACCGGGAGCGGGCGACCGCGGTGCTGAGCGGCAACGACCCGTTCGACGAGGCCACCATGGTCGACGAGCACGACGATGACGAGGCGGAGTCCCGCCCCGACGAGAAGCAGGCCGCGCCGGCCGGAGCCCCGGCCTGAGTCACGGCGTGGACCGGGGTCGCGGCGGCGCGGCGCCGCCGCGACCCCGGCCCGGCAGTGGGACAACAATCCCGAGCCACCGCCCGTCAGGCTCGCCAGGCGTTCAGGCACCGCGCCATCACCCGGAAGGGAATGGCCTGCCCCTCCGTCTGGTCGACGGTGCCGGCCAGGTGCAGGTCGAGCTCCGGGCAGTGGAAGAGCCACGTCCCGGTGGCGCCCGAGTGGCCGACGAGCGTGACAGGGCGGCGCCCCGGCGAGACGAGCCGACCGGCCGTGAAGACCATGGTGCCCAGTCCGTACCGGAGGATGGGGATGTTGCGCAGCCGGTTGCGCCGTTCGGTCAGAAGCTCCACTGAGCGGGCGTCACGGAAGAGTTCACCGGCGAGCAGCGCTCGCTGAAAGGTGAGCAGGTCGTCGGTGGTGCTGAACAGGTCGTTGCAGGACTCGACCAGCGCCGTCACCTCCACGCGACGCTGCTTCGCGTAGAGCGGCGAGGGCGCCGCGGTCGCCGGCTCCGGCGGACGATGCCCGGGGAGCCAGGTCCGCGTCAGGCCGAGCGGGCCGAGGATCCGCTCGGTCAGCAGGTCGGCGATCGATCGATCGGTCACCGTCTCCAGGATGCGGATGAGCAGTTGGAAGCCGGTGTCGGAGTAGCGGGCCTGCTGCCGGCGGGCGGTGAGATCCTGCGGCGCGAAGTGCGGACGCTGCTGCTCGCGCGTGGTGCGCATCGTGTCCTCGAAGGTCCACGCGACGTCCCGGCCGGCGGCGAGGTGCTCGTACAGGCTGGGGCCGCCAGCACGCTTCTCGAACTGGTCCGGCAACCCGGACGTGTGACTCGCGAGGTGGCGCACGGTGATCGCTGACGTCCGGTCGACTCCCTTCAGGACGTGCAGCGCATCGGTCGTCTCCGCTGGTAGGTAACTGTTGATCGGCGCGGCCAGGTCGAGCTCGCCGCGTTCCTGCGCCTGTAGCACCAGGGTGATGATGAACCGCTTGGTGACGCTGGCGATGAAGAACGGGGTGTCGGGGCGCCACGGCTGGACGTCGGCGCCGGTCGGGCCGCAGGCCGCGGACCAACGCCGGTCCCCGACGCCGTTGGTGACGACGAGATTGGCGTGATGCATCCCGCGTCGCGCGACCAGCTTCTTTAACAGGCTCGTCAGCCGCGCGTCGACGTCGGCGGGAACGTTGTTGTCCTGGGCGGGGGTGGTGCTGAGCGGCGGTGTCACAGGGATGCTCCTCGCGGTGGCGACTCCATATGTCTACTAGACATGTCTATGAGAGACAACGGTCTAGACTCGGCTGATGGCCCACGTGATCCTCGGTCTGCTCCTGATCACCCCGCAGAGCTTCTACGACCTCATCAGAGGGTTCGAGGCCGGCGTCGCGCTCTTCTACAGCGCCAGCTCCGGCAGCATCAAACGCGCGCTGGACACCCTCCTCGCCCGCGGGTCCATCGAGGTCGCCAGCGCCGAAGCCGGCGGTCGAGGACGGAAGGTGTACCGCGTCACCGAAGCCGGTCGGCAGGAGTTCCACGCGTGGATGACAGCCGAGCTGACCGGGCCCGATCTGGAGACGGCAGCGCTGTCCAGGCACTACTTCCTCGGGCTGCTGCCGCCGGCCGAACGCGTACCGGTGCTGCGCCGCATCACGACCCGCGTCGAGACCGACCTCGCCCGGCTCTCGGCCCTCGACCGGCACCTCGGGGCCCTGGAGGTCCCTGAGGAGCACCGCGATCTTGCCATCCACCAGCGCGCGACACTCGACTACGGCATCGCCGCACACCGCTTCACCCTGGACTGGTTCCGTGGTCGCATCGCTCAGCACGAGCCGCCGAGCCAGTAACGCCACACCGACGATCGGCTCTGGCCGGTCGGAGCCGTGCGGTCAGGTGCGCGGCGTGCTTCAGCGTCGGCGCGCTCGCCACATCGTGTGCTCCCGGGAGATCGCCGTCTCCGTGTCGTTCACGAACCGCGACAGTTCGGCCTCCGAGCCGATCCGGGTAGCGAGGGACCCGATGGCGGCAAGCTCCTGACTGGCCAGGGCATAGGCGGTGGCCACCGCGCCGTGTTGCCGTGTCTGCGTCCAGGCCGCGCCGGCCGCGACCGCCGCGGCGGCCACGCCGAGCAGGTCGAGGTCGGTCAGCCCGGCAGCCCGCGACACGGCCAGGGTCACGCCGGCTATCTCCAGCACGAGCATGCTGACCGACCAGCGGGTCGCCCGCGCCCGATTCGACAGTGATCGTTCGGCGTACCAGGCTCGTTGGGACTCGAGACGGCCGGTCAGGTACGCGGCGCGGCGCTCCTCGAGGGAGGCGGCCCGCAGTGTCCGCATTCCTTCCGTGATCTGTTGCCCAGCCACCGCTGGGGCCGCCAACCCGGCGGCCGCCATGTCTCGGGTCAGGCCCAACAGTCGGTTGGTGAATTCCGCGGCGCTGTCCGAGTCGCTCTGCGCTCGGGGAAAAGGGTCAGCCGCGATGGTGAATCGCCACGTGAGCGACTTGATCGATTCGGAGAGGGCTCTGCCGACGTACCAGCGTTCATTGGGGCGATTGGTGAGGAGAAAGACCTCGACGATCGAGGTGGCGGCGAAGGCGCCGGCCGCGAGCGCCGGACCCACTGCGAAATCATCGAGCTTCCACGTGGCGACTCCCGCGATCGCGGCCACCAGGAGCAGGGACAGCCGCAGCGCGATCACTGTCGCGTACACGCGTTGGCCGCGCTGCGACTCGTAGGAGACGGCACGCTGAAACGGGGGAAGATCCTCGGCCTTCAGCATGTCGTTGACCTCTCGACAGAACGTCCAGGGCGTCGACGGGGGTGAACAGCGATCCCGGCGAACAGTCGGTACGCAGGCTGTGTAGACAGTAGACCCCGCCGTCCACCCGGCCGGCCTGAGCGCGCGGGGCTAGGGCGTGGTGGTCTTGTCGCAGGGGACGCCGATGCCGAGGTCTACGGGGTCGTCCTGGCCGTTCGACGTCACGATGAGCGGTACGCAGGCAGCCTGCGCGAGCCAGGTGCCGCCGACGAAGGCCATCCACTGGGCCTGCCCACCCTCGGGCGCGCAGGCGTGCACCGTGACGGTCGCCGCGGGCGTGCCGGTGCCGCCCCAGCCGAGCCGGGCCCTGTCCTGCCAGCCCGGGGCCACCCGCAGGTCGACGACTGCGCCGGCGCGGACGACGAGCCCCCATTTGGCGAACAGTCGCGCCGCCGGGTCGGTCTCCCCGGAATCCTCCGTCGAGATCACGAGGGCGTCGGGCACCGCCACGTCCTTCCCCACCAGCCGGTAGCCCGCCGGTGGTGCCGGCAGCGTGTCGACCGATGGCGTGCAGGGCGGCCCACCACCGCTGGCGCCCGTGGACGGCGCGGCGCCGTCGGACGGCGGGGTGGCGTGCTGGCGCGAGTCAACTGTTGGCGTGCAGGCTGACAGGACCACCACCAGGCTCAGGAGGCCCCAGCAGGCGATGGGCCTGGCACGGTTGCCCACTTCGGGCTTTACGAGGGCCGGGGCACGTGGGGTCCCTGTCGTACCGGCGTGGGCACTCATCCGATATTCATAGCTGCTGGCCGGACCCGGCGCGACCCTGTCCCGCCGCGGACCTGGCCACCGCATCCGGGGCACCAACTCGACATGGCGGGCCACGCCTCCTGCCTGTCGAAATACCTGCGGTCCGGTCCCAAGCCGCACGACGAGCCCGCCCGGGCGTACTTCGACCAGGTCCCTGTTCCGGGCCCTCCGGCTCGGGCTTCTCGGCAGCTCCCGGCGGTGATTCGTCGCCAAACCCGCCGTCCGTCGCGGGGCGCGGTGGAGAATGGTGGGCCGGGGAGGGGTGCTGCGACGAACCGGGGGAGGGGTCGTGCTCGGAACCAGCCTCCTTGACCGGCTTCGCCGCCGTGACCCGGGTGACGCCATCCTGCGACGCGCGACCCGGTTGACGCTCGTCGCGTCCGTCGTCTTCTACGGCTGCCGGTACGGGGCGGGCAGCTCGACGCTCGCCACGTACGGGTTGTTCGGCACCATCGCCGCCGGATCGTTCGCGCAGCTACCTGGCCCGGCGCCGCAACGGGCGCGGATCCTCGTGCTGTCGCTGCCGGTGGTGTGGGCGCTGATCGCGGCGGGCTCGCTGTTGGCGTGGAGCACCTGGGCGGCCGCCGGTGGCATGCTGGTCGTCGGGTTCGTGGTGGCGTTCGCCGGGGTCGGCAACCCGCGCCTGGTGGGGTTGGCGAGCGCGTTCCAGCTCTTCTACATCCTGGCGTCGTTCCCGCCGTACCAGCCGGGCACCCTGCCGGAGCGACTCGGTGGGGTGACCCTCGCCGTCGTGCTGCTCGCCGCGGCCGAGGTGTTCCTCTGGCCCGACCCGGTGCCGGTCTCCTACCGGCAGCGCCTCGCCGAGGCAGCGGACGGCGTCGCCGCCTTCCTCGACGCCGCCGCCGAGAGGTTGACCGACCCGCACTCCGCTGCGGGTGATCGGGACACGCGGCGCGAGCGGGCGTACGACGTGGCGGCGGCGATCGAGCTGAACCGCAGCCCTCCGGCGTGGGCGCCCACCGCGGCGGGCGCTCAGGATCGGGCGTTGCGGATCTGCGCGGCCGCGTTACGGGAGGTGCTCACCGAGGCGGACCGGTTGGCGGCGGACGCTCCGCCGGAACCGATCCCGGACCTGGCGGCGGCGCGTCTGCTGCGTTCGTGCGCGGACACCACCCGCGCGGCCGGCCGGAGCCTGTCGCCGGGTGCCCCGGCGGTAGCCCCGGTCGACCTGGACGTGGCGGTCGGACGAGCCGAGGCGGCGTACCCCGTCGGAGAGGGTCAGGTCCGCGACGCGCCGGACGTACCCCGGTTGTGCCGGGACGCGACCGCGCTGGCCCTCGCGGACCAGGTGCGGGTCTTCGTCGTCGGCTCCCGGGTGGCCACCGGGGCGCGGCTCGGCGGGGACGGCGCCTCCTCGGCGCTGTTCGAGTACGTCCGGCGCAGCCCGTGGACGCTGTACTGGTGGCAGTTTCGCGCCCACCTGGCGCCGCGCTCGGCCCACCTGCACAGCTCGCTGCGGCTGGCCGTGGCGCTCGCCATCGCCCGGGTGGCCGCCGGGGTGTTGCAGCTGACCCATGGCTTCTGGGTGCTGCTGGCAACCCTCACCGTCCTGCGTACCTCGGCCGCCGACACCCGCACCGCGCTGCGGCCGGCCGTGCTGGGCACGATCGTCGGCGCGGTCGTCAGCGGCGGGGTGATGCTCGTCGTCGACGAGCCGATCGTGTACGCCATCGTCCTGCCGGTCACCCTGCTGCTGGCCTTCGGCGTCGGCCGCCTGCTCGGTCCGGTGTGGCAGCAGGCGCTGTTCACAGTGCTGCTGACAGTCGTCTTCGCCCAGCTCAGCCCGGAAGGGTGGCGGCTCGCCGAGGCCCGCCTCGTCGACGTGCTGCTCGGCGCGGTGATCGGCGTGCTCGCCGGGGTGGCGATCTGGCCGCGCGGCGCGGGCCATGACCTGCGGCACAATGCCACCCGCTACCTGGAGGCCAGCGCGGACGCTGTCGAACAGACGGTCCAGGCGTTGCTCGGCGATGCTCCGCCGCCCGCGGGTGCCCTCAACCGGGTCCGTCGCCGGATGGTCCTGATCGACTCGTCGTACTGCCAGTACCACTCGGAGCGGCATGATCCGCACCGCCAGCAGGTGAACTGGGACGCTGTGCTGAGCGCCGGGCACCACGTCGTGCCCGGCGCGGAGTCGCTGCTGCGCCGCAACCCGCCCGGCTGCCTCGCCGGTTGGCCCGGGGCGGCGGCACTGCTGCGAGACTCCGTCGGACGCCTGCGATCGGCGTACGACGCCCTCGCCGACGAGGTCGCCCACGGCCGGACATCGCAGCGGGCACCGGTCTCGACCAGCTGCGTCGACCAGTTGGACCGGATCCGTCCGCTCCTCGGCGAGGCAGACCACCAGTCGGTCCGGCACCTGGTGGAGGTCGACCGGTGGCTCGCCGGCCTCGCCGACAGTCTCGGCCGGATCCCCTCGCCCGCTGGCGACGAGTCGATCGGGCGCCGCCGTAAGCCGTGACGCCGGTACCGCCCGGCGTCGATGTGACCGATCCGGTGCCCCAACCAGTCAACACATGTGGAAGCCCACCGGGGCCACGGGAGGAAACATGGATCAGAACCTGCGGGTGCTCTTCGACCGCGCTGTCGCCGACGAGCCCGAACTACCCCTGGTCGACCTGGTCGATGACGCGGTGGTCGCCGGCACCGGCCTGCGCCGACGCCGACAACGGCTGGTGGCGACAGGTGTCGCCGCCGTGATCGCCGTCGCGGCGGTGGGGGCGGTGAACGTGGCGACACCGCCGCAGCCGTCGGCGCCGCGACCGACGACGGTGCCGGCGGCGTTCGGCATGCTGGTGAACAGGGCGTGCCAGGCCCCCGCTGACGAGACCGCGACCGACGCCGCGGTCTACCTTGCCCTGGAGATCACCGATCAGCAGCGCAGTGCGGTCAACCGCGCGCTGGACGCAGACCCGGCGGTCGGGACCGTGTCGTATGAGAGCCGCGAAGAGGCGCTGCGGAAGTTCAAGAAGGTGTACGCGGACGCTCCCGAACTCGACGAACACATCGTGCGCAGCCAACTGCCGGAGTCATTCCGGGTCAGGCTCGCCGCGCGGTCCCAGTACGTCGAACTGGCCGCCCGGGTCGAACGTCTGCCCGGTGTCGAGGCGATCATCGGCATCGACTGCCCGGCCGGCACGAGCGCGTCGGCGGTCGACTGATGGCGGCTGCCCGCTGGGGCGCGACTCGACGGCGCGAGCAGACCGCCCAGCAGGCGGAGTTCACCGCGTTCGTCGAGACCACCGCACCGAGGCTGCGGCGTACCGCCTACCTGATGTGTCGCGACTGGCACCTCGCCCAGGACCTGACCCAGACGACCTTCGCGAAGATGTACGCGAACTGGGGCTGGATCCGGCGCACCGCGAACCTCGAGGCGTACAGCCGCCGGGTCCTCATGAACGCCGTCTTCGACCAGAGCAAGCGGCACAGCGCCGCCGAGGTCGTGCTCGCCGAGCTGCCGGAGGTGTCGTCGCAACGGCCCGACGACACCATGGAGCTGCACGTCGCCCTGCTTCAGGCGTTGGCCACCCTGCCGATCCGCGACCAGGCCATCGTGGTGCTCCGGCACTGGGAGGATCAGAGCGTCGAGGCCGTCGCCAGCACCCTCGACGTCTCCGTGTCGGTGGTCAAGATGCAGAACGCCCGCGCGTTGACCAGGCTGCGGGCGTTGCTCGGTCAGGACTTCGTCCGGATCTGACAGGCCGCCGATCGCCGATTGGCAGTGCCCGTCGCGCCTCGCTCGGCCTAGCGTCGACGGCATGGAGATCGAGCAGGCACAGAAGCTGTGGCAGCCGGAGCCGGGCTGGTTGAACACCGCCAGCTACGGGTTGCCGCCGGAGCCGGCGTGGGCGGCGTTGCAGGAGGCTCTCGCCGCCTGGCGGGTTGGTCGTACGTCGTGGGAGGGCTGGGGCGAGTCGACGCACCGGGCGCGCGTCGCCTTCGCCGGCCTCATCGGGGTGCCGGTCGGTGACGTGGCGGTCGGCGCGGCGGTGTCCCAGCTCCTCGCGCCGGTCGCGGCGGCGCTGCCGGCCGGTGCCACTGTGGTGGTCCCCGAGGTCGAGTTCACCTCGAACCTCTTCCCCTGGCTGGTGCAGGAGGAGCGTGGCGTCAAGGTCCGCACGGTGCCGCTGGAGTCGCTGGTCGACGCCATCGACGCCGATACCGATCTGGTGGCGTTCAGCCTGGTGCAGTCGGCCGACGGGGCGGTCGCGGCGTACGACGAGATCGTGGCCGCGGCCCGCGCGCACGACGCGCTGGTGGCGGTGGACGCGACCCAGGCGTGTGGCTGGCTGCCGTTCGAGGGCGGCCGGGCCGACGTGGTGGCGGTGGGCGGCTACAAGTGGCTGATGAATCCGCGCGGGACCGCGTACGCCTATCTGGCCCCCGGGTTGCGTGAGCGGCTGCGCGCCGACGCGGCCGGCTGGTACGCGGGCCGCGACCCGCACGCCTCCTACTACGGCCCGCCGCTGCGGCTGGCCGACGACGCCCGACGGTTCGACATCTCACCGGCCTGGTTCAGCTGGGTCGGCGCGGCGCCCGCCCTGGAGGTGGTCGCCGAGATCGGCGTGTCGGCGATCGGGGCGCACAACGTGGCACTGGCCAACCGGTTCCTGACCGGGCTGGGCCGGGCACCGGGGGAGAGCGCCATCGTCAGCGTGGACGTGCCGGACGCGCAGCAGCGCCTCGCGGCGGCCGGCATCCGGGCGGCGGTGCGCGCCGGGCGGGTCCGGGCATCGTTCCACATCTACTCCACCGAGGCCGACGTGGACGCCGCGCTGACCGCGTTGACCGGGTAGGCCGGCCGTGCCCGTCGCGGGGCACGGCCGACCGGTCAGGAGCAGATGCTGAAGGTCGCGCTCGTGTACGCGAGAGGCTGCCACTCCAGATCGGGCCCGAGGCTCATGTCCCACCTGCCGTCCGGGAGGCGGCCGAAGTAGATGACGTTGCTGCCGAGCCCGTCGTAGGAGAACCAGTTGTCGTCCTCGTACGTGCTGAGGCGGGTGGCCGCCCTGGCGAGGGTCCTGGGGCCGACGATGCCGTCGCTCACCAGGCCCCGGTCGCGCTGCCACCGCTTGGTGGCGGCGGTCGTCGCCGCACCGAATCGGCAGTCGAGGCCGGAGGCGGCAAGGTAGCCGTCGGCCAGCAGGATCTTCTGCCACATGGCGACGACGTTGTTGTACGACCGGTTCGACGCGGAGACGGGGCCGCTCTGTTGCACGTCAGTCAAGGAACGGACACGTGGGCTCAGGCCAGGTGGCCACCGATCTTCGTGTACCCGCGCAGCAGGTCCCGCGAGATGATCAGCCGCTGCATCTCGTCGGTGCCCTCGAAGATCCGGTAGAGCCGGACCTGCCGGTACCAGCGTTCGATCGGCAGCTCGCGGGTGTAGCCCATGCCGCCGTGGATCTGGAGCACCCGGTCGACCACCCGGTTGACCATGCCGGCGCCGTAGAGCTTGCCCATCGACGAGGCGTGCCGGGGGTCCAGGCCCGCGTCGACGGTCCACGCCGAGCGCAGCACCAGCCAGCGGGCCGCCTCGAGCTCGGTCTCGGAGTCGGCGATCATCCACTGGATGGCCTGGTTGGTGCCGATCTTCGTGCCGAAGGTCTCCCGGGTGTTGGCGTACTCGATGGCCATCTGCAACACCCGTTCGGCGATGCCGATGGCGTGCGACGGGATGGTGTAGCGCCCCTTGCCGATCCACTCCATGCCGAGCGTGAAGCCCTGCCCGATCTCACCGAGGATGTTGCGGTGCGGCACGCGTACGCCGTCGAAGATGAGCGACGCGGGCCCGCCCTCGCCCATCGTCTGGATGAACTCGGAGCGCCAGCCCATCGACCGGTCCACCAGGAACGCGGTGGCGCCGCCCCTGCGGGCGCCCTTCTCCCGGTCGGTCACCGCGACCACGATGGCGAAGTCCGCGTCGTGACCGCCGGTGATGAACGTCTTCTCGCCGTCGAGGACCCAGTCGTCGCCGTCGCGGCGGGCGGACAACCGGATGTTCGCCGCGTCGGAACCGGCGCCCGGTTCGGTGATCGCGAAGCAGGAGCGTCGCTCGCCCTCGATGGTCGGGATGAGGAACTCCCGCTTCTGCTCCTCGGTGGCGTGGAACAGGATGTTGTCCGCCTCGCCGCCGAAGCGGAACGGCACGAACGTGCGGCCCAGCTCGGTCCAGATCAACGACTGGAGGACGGCCGGCAGGTTCATTCCGCCGTACTCCTCCGGGGTGGCCAGGCCCCAGAAGCCGAACTTGCGCGCCTTGAGTTGCAGTTCGCGCACCTCGGAGTGGTCGAGGCCCGGCTGGTGCGCCCGTTCGCGGCGGAGCACCTCCGCTTCCAGGGGCATCACCTCGCGGGTGATGAACGCGCGCACGGTGTCCCGGACGGCGCGTTCCTCGTCGGACAGTGCGAAGTCCACGGTTCCCCCTCGGTCGGCGTGGTGGTGCGCCGCCACGGACCGTGGCGGTCCCTCATAAACTAGCGGTGTAAGTTTTCATTCGTCCAGACCCCTTCTCCGGCCGACGTGGTGACGCCTGCCCGCAGGCGGTCCCCGATAGGGTGCGTGAACAGGTGGTTCCCACGGGGAGGGACACCGCAGACCGAGGAGTTCTGACGTGCCCCGACCTCGACGGCCTCTGCTCACCCGCGACCGGATCGTCGAGACGGCGCTCGCGCTGATCGACGCCGACGGGCTCGGCGCGCTCTCCACCCGCCGACTCGCCGCCGCGCTCGGCGTGCAGGGTCCCTCGCTCTACAACCACTTCGCCACCAAGGACGAGATCCTCGACGCGGTAGCCGACACCGTCACCGGTGCCGTCGACACCAGCGGCTTCGCCAGTCGGGACTGGCTCGCCGCGCTGCGGGACTGGGCCTGGTCGTACCGGAGGGCGCTCACCGCGCACCCGAACATCGTGCCGTACCTGGCGCAGGGGCCGGGTCGTCGACCGGCCGCCCTCGCCATGGCCGACGCGGTCTACGGCGGGCTGGTCCGGGCCGGTTGGCCGCCGGCCCGCGCCACCCACATCGGCGCGGCGCTGCGGTACTTCGTGGCCGGGTCGGCGCTCGGCTCGTTCGCCCGCGGTTTCGTCGAGGACCCGGAGTTGTACGCGGCGCACTACCCGCACCTGCGCCAGGCCCACCGGCTCGCCGAACACCAGCAGAGCGTGGACGAGGGCGCCTTCGCCCTCGGCCTGGACGCCCTGCTGCACGGACTGGCCGCCGAGTACACCCGCACCGTCGAGACGGTGGAGTCCGCCCGGCCCAACGGGTAGCGTCCAAACTCCCAGCGCTAGTTTCATCGCCCGTCGCCATCGCCCACCCCCGAAGGGACGACATGGACCTCGCCGCCCCGCCGTCGCAGTTGCCCGACTTCCTGCGCCTGCGGCGCCACCTGCACATCGGCGGGCAGTGGACGCCTCCCGCCGACGCCGGTCTCACCGACGTGGAGAACCCGAGCACCGGGGAGCTCATCGGGCAGGTGCCGGCCGGCACCCCGGCCGACATGGATCGCGCCGTGGCCGCGGCCCGGGCCGCGTTTCCCGGCTGGTCGGCCGCCACCCCCGCCGAGCGCTCCGCCCACCTCGACCGGTTGCACGTGGCGCTCACCGCCCGCGCCGACGACCTCGCCCGCACCATCGCCGTGGAGTTGGGCGCGCCGCTCAAGCTCGCCACCCGGGTGCAGGTCGGGCTCCCGCTGACAGTGCTGCGCGACCACGTCGCGCTCGCCGCCCGCGCGCCGGTCGAGGAGAGCATCGGCAACTCCCTCGTCGTCCGCGAGCCGATCGGCGTGGTCGGCGCGATCACCCCGTGGAACTACCCACTGCACCAGGTGATGGCGAAGCTCGCGCCCGCCCTGGCCGCCGGCTGCACTGTGGTGCTCAAACCCAGCGAGCTGACCCCGTTGACCGCGTACCTGCTCTTCGACGCGGTCACCGAGGCCGGCCTGCCGCCGGGCGTGCTCAACCTGGTCCCCGGCACCGGGCCGGTGGTCGGCGAGGCGCTCGCCGGGCACCCCGACGTCGACCTGGTCTCCTTCACCGGCTCCACCGCCACCGGCGCGCGGATCATGCGGCTCGCCGCCGACCGGATCGCCCGGGTCGCGCTGGAGCTGGGCGGGAAGTCCGCCAACGTGATCCTCCCCGACGCCGACCTGGCCACCGCCGTCAAGGTGGGCGTCGGCAACGCCCTGCTCAACTCCGGGCAGACCTGCACCGCCTGGACCCGGATGCTGGTGCACCGCGACCGGTACGACGAAGCCCTCCACCTGATCGCCACGGCGGTGGCCGGCTACCGACTCGGCGACCCGTTCGACCCGGCGACCCGGCTCGGCCCGCTGGTCTCCGCCGCCCAGGCCGAGCGGGTGCGCGGCCACATCGACCGGGCCCTCGCCGACGGCGCCCGGCTGGTCGCCGGCGGGCCCGACGCCCCGGTGCCGACCCGGGGGCACTTCGTCGCCCCGACCGTCTTCGCCGACGTGCACCCCGACAGCGCGCTCGCCCAGGAGGAGGTCTTCGGCCCGGTGCTCGCCGTCATCCCGTTCGCCGACACCGACGAGGCGGTCGACATCGCCAACAACTCGACGTACGGGCTGGCCGGCGCGGTCTGGTCCGCCGACACCGACGCGGCGCTCGCGGTGGCCCGGCGGCTGCGCACCGGCGCTGTCGACATCAACGGCGCCCCGTTCAACCCCCTCGCCCCGTTCGGCGGCTACAAGCAGTCCGGCCTGGGCCGGGAGTTGGGCGTGCACGGGCTGGCCGAGTTCTGCGAGCTGAAGGCGATCCAGCGATGACCGACCCCGAGCTGTCCCCGGCCGTGCCCGCCGCCCGGCCCGAGCTGTCTCCGGCCGCGCCGGGTGGCGGCGCCGAGCCGGCGCCCGCGCCGGTCATCGTTCGCGCGCTGGTCGCGCGCGGATCCGGCGCCGAGCTGCGGGTCGAGCGGGTACGCCTGCCCGCGCCCGGCCCCGGCGAGGTGCGGGTCACGATCAGGGCGGCTGGTGTCTGCCACTCCGACCTGTCCATGGTCAACGGCACCCTCGCCGCGAGGTTCCCGCTGGTCCTCGGGCACGAGGCGACCGGAGTGGTGGCCGAGGTCGGGCCGGGCAGCCAGCTGACCGTCGGCACACCGGTCGTCCTCAACTGGGCACCGGCCTGCCGGGCCTGCTGGTGGTGCCGGCGCGGCGAACCGTGGCTCTGCGCCGACACCACGGCCCCGACCGTGCCACGAGGCGAGACCGACGACGGGATACCGCTGCACCTGACCCTCGGCCTCGGCGCACTCGCCGAGGCGGTGGTGGTACCCGAGCGTGCCGTCATTCCGATCCCCGCCGGGCTGCCGCCCGAACAGGCCGCACTGCTCGGCTGTGCGGTGCTCACCGGCGTCGGCGCGGTCCGGAACACCGCCCGGGTGACACCCGGCGAGTCGGTCGCGGTCGTCGGGCTCGGTGGGGTCGGGCTCGCCGTGCTCAGCGCGGCCCGCCGGGCCGGTGCCAGGACGATCCTGGCCGTCGACGTCGCCGAGGCGAAGCGGGACCTGGCGCTCGCCGCCGGGGCGACCGACTTCCTGCTCTCCGACGACCGGCTCTCCAAGGAGGTACGGGCGCGCACCGAGAGCCGCGGCGTCGACCACGCCTTCGAGTGCGTCGGACGCGCCGCGACGATCCGGGCTGCCTGGCGGCTCACCCGGCGTGGGGGAGCGGTGACAGTGGTCGGCATGGGCGCCAAGGACGACATGGTCAGCCTGGGGGCGCTGGACATCTTCCACTCCGCGCGCACGCTGCGCTCTTCGGTGTACGGCTCGTCCGACCCGGACCGGGAGGTGCCGGTGCTGGCTGCCGAACTCGCCGACGGCGCACTGGATCTGGGTGTGCTGGTCAGCGGAACGATTCCGTTGGACGAGGCGCCCACGGCGTTCGACCGGCTGGCGCGGGGCGAGGGCGCTCGCTGGGTGGTCACACTGGACTGAGCTGGCGGCCCGCCGGATTCAGTGTGATGCGGCCGGGTGCCCGGGGTCGACCGAGAGGGTCCACCCCGGGCACCTCGGCTACGAGAGCCGGGCTACGGCACGGTCCGGTAGGCGCCGGAGAATCGACGTCAGGGGCCGCCACGGCAGATTGGGCACGAACGCCTTCGCCCGTTCGCGTTCGATCGCTGCGGCGAGCAGCCGGACGCCGGACTTCTCGTCGATGATGAAGGGCAGCTTGTCGACGCCCTCGTTCATCTCCGTCCTGATGTAACCGGGATGCAGAGTGGTCACGGTGATCGGCTGGTCGAGCACGTCGATACGCATCGCCTCGCCGAGCGATGTCACCGCCGACTTGGAGGCGGCGTAGGCGGCCATGGCGCCCGGTGCACCACGAAACGCGGCAGCGGAGGACATGAGCACCAGGTGACCGTGCCCCTGTTCGCGCATGATCCGCATGGCGCTCTCGCTCTGGGCGAGAACTCCCAGCACGTTCGTCTGCAGGACGGCGGCGTTGGCGGCGAAGTTGCCGTCGCCGATGCGACTGCCGAAACCCAGGCCGGCATTGACGATGATCCGATCGAGCGCACCGAGATCGTTGGCGGCCGAAAGGAATTGCTGTTCCACCGCTTCGGCGTCGGTGACGTCAAGCGCTCGGACCAGAACGGTGCTGGCCGGGAACCGCCGGGACAGGTCGTCGTGGATTTCTTGCAGCCGGTGCGTACGTCGGGCGAACAAGGCGAGGTTCCGGCCACGAGCGGCGAATTCGTACGCCAGTCCACGTCCGAGCCCCGAACTGGCACCGGTGATGACGATGTTCTGTCGGGTCACGCGTACTCCTCGTCTGGTTTCTGGCTTCGGCCCGACGGCCCTCACCACTGACTTCCGTCCGGTCGGACCAGCAGCTCGCTCATGACCACGCGTGCTGGCCGGGTCACCACGAAGGCAATGGTGTCCGCGATGTCCTCGGCGTGCAGGAATGTCGAGTCCGCCCACTGCTCCTTGCCCGCTTCGAGCACCTCCGGGCGGATGTGGGTAAACAGTTCGGTGGAGACCGGGCCGGGCTCGATGAGCGAAACCCGCACATGCCGGCCGCCGACCTCCTGGCGCAATGCCTCGCTGAAGGCCCCGACCCCCTGCTTTGTCAGGCTGTAGACGGCGGAGCCGGCAACCGGGAAGCGGCCCGCGAGCGAGCTGACGTTGACGATGTCGGCGGTGCCGCGAGTGCCCTCCGCGGCGGTGAGCAGATACGGCAGGGCGGCGTGGGTCGTGTAGAGCAGGCCCTGCACGTTGATGGCGATCATGCGGTCCCACTCCTCGACCGGCGCGCTCTCGGCGGGGCCGAGCAGCATGATGCCGGCGTTGTTGACGAGAGTGTCCAAACCGCCGAAGGTCTCGACCGTCCGCTCCACCGCGGCAGCGGCCTGGAGTTGGTCGGTGATGTCCGCCTCGATGGCGAGGGCGGTGCCGCCGTTGGCCTGGATGCGCTCGACGAGTTCGTCGAGCCGGTCCTTACGCCGGGCTACCAGCGCGACGTTCGCTCCCTGGGCGGCGAGCGACAGCGCGGTCGCCGCGCCGATTCCGCCACTGGATCCGGTGACGAGGGCGGCGGTGTCGCTCAACGACATGCTCATTGCTCACTCCGTTGCTTGTTCGTCCATGACCAGATCAGCGTGACACCACCGTAGGTGCTACGGCTATGTCATGTGACGTTGCCGTCATTCCTACGGTGGTGTCAGAATCGGCGTTAGACTCGCGACCGTGACCAACGAAGACACTTCGGGCAGCACCCGGCGCCTCGGAGTCGCGCTGGCGCCTGGTGGTCTGTGCGTCGTTCAGGATCTGCTGAACACCGAGGGTGTGCCGGTAGCGCCGACGCTCGAGCTGCTCGACGACGAGACCACGGCGCAGATTTGGCTTGACGCATCGTTGCGGACGTGGGGCGAGCGGACCGCTCAGACACCGCGCCGAATCTCGCTTGGCAGCGGCGACCTCGCGCCGCTGCGCGCCCTCCGCGATGACGTCCGTGGTTGGCTGACGAACGGCCCCGACGACCCGGTGCCGCATTCGCTGGCCGCCGACGTCTCGTTCCGCGACGGTCGAGTGACGTACGAGCCCAGCGGCGATGGCGCGACCGCCGTCGCCTCGCTGGTGCACCTCGAAGTGCTGCTCGCCTCGCAGGCCGGCACGCTGGCCCGGCTGAAGACGTGCATGAACCCGGGCTGCGGGGCGGCGTTCTACGACATGTCGCGCAACAGCACACGTGTCTGGCACGACATGAAGACCTGCGGCAACACGATGAACCTGCGCGCCTCCCGCGCCCGTCGGCGCGCCACCCCAGCGCCCTGACGCCACGCCGGGCGGGGCGTTCAGCGGATGGTCGCTCTGGCCTGCGCCGAGCGGGTCAGCCTGAGCCTGGGCCGCAACCCCCGGCCCTCGTCGCAGCTCGTACGTTGTCGCGGGCGACGGGCGTGGTCGGTCGGGCGCCCCGGGCTGACCCCGGGCGGGGTCAACCTGGGCGCCCGAGTGACGCGAGTCGTGCGACTGGTCAGAAGGGCGGGGCGTCCTCGCCCATCAGCGCCAGGACGACGCCGCCCTTGCCGCTCTTGAGGCCCTGGACCACGACCTTGCCGGTGCTGCCGTCGGGCAACTCCAGGATGAAGGTCTTTCCAACCGCGTTCTTGGGGCCGTTGCCGGCGCTGTTGGCGGGGCGGAAGTCGCCCGCCCACGGCGCGGGCCCGCCCCGACGGGCCGGCTCGGCGAAGAGCGCGGCGGTGCCGGGGGTCCTGGTGCCGTCTGAGGAAAGGAGCACTGAGGCGCTGCGAAAGGTAGCCATATGCGTCAAGGCTAACCCGGACGGAGCCCGATCCCGGCACCACAGCTGCCCGTGACGGCGATTCTGTGAGGTTGCTGCTCCACTCACTCCCGGCCGACGGCGACCGTTCTGGCCACCCCCGTCAGTCCACCCGACTGCGTGTCACTTGCCGGTGACGATGCCCGGGTTGATGCAGAGCCCCGGGTTCGCGCCGTTCTTCTCCGCGATCTCCAGACAACGGGTCACCTTGTCGACGGTGGCGTTGGTCTCGGTGATCTGCTTGGAAATTTCCGCGTTCTTGCGGTCCTGCTCCAGGTTGCGGGTCTGCGCCAGCTTGTCCTGGAACGCCTTGATGTTGCCCTCGGTCTTGTCGTCGTGGTTCACCCGGGTGATGGTCACCGAGAGGATGTCCACGTCGGTGGCGAGGCGGGTCTCCGCGCTGGTCTTGATGTTCGCGGCGAACGGCTTCAGGTCGACGTTGAGGTCGCCGGTCTGGGCGTCGATCTTCTCCAGCGGGTTGTACGCGGCGAAGGCGTCGTTGACCGCGCTGTCGAGCTGCACACCCACCCGCTGACCCCGGAAGCTGTTGAAGTCGCCCTTGTAGTCCATGAACTGCTTCGGCGCGTTCTCCGGCTTGACCTGCCATTCGACGAGCACCTCGACGCAGGCGTCGGCGAGGGTGCCGGTGCGCACGCGTACGCAGTTGTTGCCGCCGATGTGGTCGTACTTCTGTCGGCCCGCGTCCCACTCGCCGACCTTCTGCCAGGGCGCCACCCACTTCAGGCCCGAGCCGGTCACCTCGCCGGTGGGCTTGCCGAAGCTGGTGACGATGCCGACCGAGCGGATGGGTACCGAGTGGGCGCTGGAGGCGATGCCGACCACCAGCGTGAGGGCGAGGAAGCCGAGCGCCGCGAGGGTGGCCATCCGCTTGAGCGGCCGTGCGGGGGCGACGAGAGCGACGACGGCGCTGACCGCCAGGGCGACGGCGAAGACGATCGCCATGGTGAAGCCGACGGGCATGGGGTGGGGACCTTCCGGTGGGCTGTGTGGATCATCAACCTAGGGGGTCCGGTCAAGTCGACGGCGCGGGGGAGTGGAGTTCACGCACGTCAACAGTGGGTCGAATATGGAGTCCATCGACATGGTTCGACTCCGGCGGCCCGCCGTAGGTTTCGTCCACGCGACGGGCCTGTGACCACGGTCACCGAACCGACCGTCGCCGCGACGTGCGGAGGATGAGGCGATGGCCGGGCAAGCGCTCCTGTCGGCCCGTGGGCTGACCCGCGACTTCCGGGGCTTCCGGGCGGTCGACGACGTCGACCTCGACGTGGCGTCGGACAGCGTGCACGCGCTGGTCGGCCCGAACGGCGCGGGCAAGACCACCCTGTTCAACCTGCTCACCGGCTTCCTGCGACCCAGTGGTGGCCGGATCGAGCTGGCCGGGCGGGACGTGACCGGGCTGCCCCCGGAGCAGGTGGCCCGGCTCGGCGTGGCCCGCTCGTTCCAGATCACCAGCCTCTTTCCCCAACTGTCCGCCCGCGAACACGTCGCGCTGGCGTTGCAGTCACCGAGCGGGCTGGGCTGGCGGTTCTGGCGGTCGGCGAAGCTGATGGGCCGCTACACCGAACGGGCCGACGAACTGTTGGCCATGGTGGGGCTGGCCGAGCTGGCACAGACCCCCTCGGCGGCCCTGGCGTACGGCCGGAAACGCGCGCTGGAGCTGGCCATCGCCCTGGCTCTGGACCCGAAGGTGCTGCTGCTCGACGAGCCGACGGCGGGCATGGGCCTGGAGGACGTCGACCGCACCGTCGAGCTGATCGGTCGGGTCCGCCAGGGCCGGACCGTGGTGATGGTCGAGCACAACATGAGCGTGGTCGGCCGTCTCGCCGACACCGTCACAGTGCTCCAGGCCGGCAAGGTCCTCGTCGAGGGCCCGTACGAGCAGGTCCGCGCCGACGAGCGCGTGATCACCGCCTACCTGGGAGCCGCCGATGCTGCGCATTGAGAACCTGTCCGCCTTCTACGGCGAGGCGCAGGTGCTGCGCGACGTCAGCCTCGAAATCTCCGTCGGCGAGGTGGTCACCCTGGTCGGCCGCAACGGTGCCGGTAAGTCCACACTGCTGCGCTGCGTGATGGGGCTGCACCCCGGTCAGCGCGGCACTGTGGAGCTGGACGGGCGGGACATCACCAGGTTGCCGGCGCACAAGCGGGCCCGCCTGGGGCTGGGCTGGGTGCCCGACGACCGGGGCAGCTACGCCACGTTGACAGTCACCGAGAACCTCACGCTGCCACCCACTGTCGGCCCCGACCCGTGGTCGCTGGAGCGGGTGTACGAGGCGTTCCCGGCCCTGTACACCCGACGGGACTCGGCGGCCACCATGCTCTCCGGCGGCGAGCAGCAGATGCTCGCGCTGGCCCGGGTGCTGCGGATGGGCGCCCGGCTGCTGCTCTGCGACGAGCCCACCGAGGGGCTGTCGCCACTGCTGGTGCAGCAGGTCGGCGACCTGTTGCGCGAGGCCAAACGGCACGGGGTGACAGTGCTGCTGGTCGAACAGAACCTGCACTTCGCCACCGCTGTCGCCGACCGGCACTACCTGCTGGCCGAGGGCCGGGTCGCCGAGGCGATGGACAACTCCGAGGTGCGTTCGCGCGAACGCGAACTGCTCGCGTACCTCGGGATCTGAATTCTCTCAACGACGACCCGCGCGACGCCGCGCGGGATGGATGGAGTGGGCATGCGCAGGACGATGGGTGTGGCCGCGGCGTCGGCCGTGGTGGTGCTGGTCGCCGGATGCGGCGGCGGTGGCCCTCAGTCGAGTGGCGACCAGAAGCTGACCGGCGACAAGATCGTGCTGGGCGTGCTCAACGACCAGTCCGGGGCGTACTCGGAGTTGTCCGGGAAGAACTCGGTGGCGGCGGTGGAGATGGCCATCGCCGACTTCACAGCGAAGTACGGCGACAAGGCGGTGACCACCGACATCACTGTGGAGACCGCCGACCACCAGAACAAGCCGGACGTGGCCAACTCGAAGGCACAGGAGATGTACGACCGCAAGGGCGTCGACCTGATCCTGGACGTGCCCACCTCGTCGGCCGCGCTGAAGGTCGCCGACGTGGCGAAGGAGAAGAAGAAGCTCTACTTCAACATCGGTGCGGCGACCACCGACCTGACCGGCAAGAGCTGCAACAAATACACCTTCCACTACGCGTACGACACGTACATGCTGGCCAACGGCACCGGGAAGACCACCACCGAGCAGATCGGCAAGAACTGGTACATCCTCTACCCGAACTACGCCTTCGGGCAGGACATGGAGAAGAGCTTCTCCACAGCCATCACGGCGGCCGGCGGTACTGTCGTCGGCAAGGACGGGGCGCCGTTCCCGAACACCAGCGGTGACTTCTCCACGTTCCTGCTCAAGGCGCCGAACCTGAACCCGAAGCCGGACGTGCTGGGCACCATGCAGGCCGGCGCGGAGCTGGTCAACGTGGTGAAGCAGTACAACGAGTTCAAGCTGCGGGACAAGGGCGTCGGCCTGGCGGTGGGGCTGATGTTCCTCACCGACATCCACTCGCTCACCCCGGCGGCGCTGGCCGGCACCACGTACACCGACGCCTGGTACTGGAACTTCGACGCCAAGAACCGGGAGTTCGCCGACCGTTTCCAGCAGAAGGCCGGCACCCGGCCGACCTTCGCGCACGCCGCCAACTACTCGGCGGCGTTGCAGTACCTGGAGGCGGTGCAGGCCGCCGGCACCGACGACGCGGACGCCGTGGTCAAGGGGCTGGAGGGCAGGACCGTCGAGGACGTCTTCCTGCGCAACGGCAAGATCCGCGCGGAGGACCACCGGGTGGTGCACGACGCGTACCTGGCCCAGGTGAAGCCGCAGGCCGAGGTCACCGAGCCGTGGGACTACGTGAAGGTGCTCAAGACGATTCCCGCCGCGGAGGCGTTCCGCGCGCCCTCGGCGGACTGCAAACTATGAGTGGATTCGCGCAGAACACGTTCAACGGGTTGGTGAGCGGGGCGTTCTACGCCCTGCTCGCCCTCGGGCTCGCCGTCATCTTCGGCATGCTGCGGGTGGTCAACTTCGCCCACGGCGCGTTCTACATGCTCGGCGCGTTCGGGGCGTACGTGCTGCTCAGTGAGGCGGGCGTGCCGTTCTGGGCCGCCCTGGTGATCATGCCGGTGGGGCTGGGTCTGCTCGGCATGGCGCTGGAACGCGCTGTCATCCACCGGCTGACCAAACTGGACCCGCTCTACAACTTCCTGCTCACTTTCGGTCTGACGCTGATCCTCCAGGATCTGGTGAAACTGCGCTACGGCGTGCAGTCCAGCCCGTACGAGACACCGTCGCTGTTGAGTGGGTCGGTCGACTTCGGGCTCTTCGACTTCCCGACGTACCGGGTGTTCATCCTCGGCTTCGCGGTGCTGCTCTGCGTCGCGGTGTGGTGGGTGCTGACCCGGACCCGGATCGGCATGGTGGTCCGTGCGGCCACCGAGCGGCCGGACCTGACCCGGGCGTTCGGCATCGACGTCGGACGGTGGGTGACCCCGGTCTTCGGCTTCGGCATCGGGCTGGCCGGCCTCGCCGGTGTGCTGGCCGCGCCGATGCGCGCTGTCAACCCGCTGATGGGCGCCGACCTGATCATCGTGGTGTTCGCGGTGGTGGTGATCGGCGGGCTGGGCTCGATCTTCGGGTCGGTCGCCGCCGGCTTCGGCATCGGCCTCGTTCAGGCGTGGGGTGAGGCGTACCTCTCCAACTTCCCGCTCGTCTCGCAGACGATCGTCTTCGTCGTGATGGCCGGTGTGCTGCTCTGGCGCCCGGCCGGCCTGTTCGGTCGGGAGGAGGCCCCCGCATGACCAACACAGTGGACACTCCCACCGACGCGTCCCGCTCGACGCCACCGTCCGGGCTGATCGCCGTGGCCCGGGCCCCCGGCTGGGTCCGTTACGCGCTGCTCGCCGTCGGCCTGGCCGTCGCGGCGTGGCTGCCCAACGGCCTCTACCCGGCGGTCGCTGTGGACATCCTCTGCTGGGCGCTGTTCGCCGTGGCGGTGGACCTGCTGCTCGGCTTCACCGGATTGATGTCCTTCGGTCACGCCGCGTTCTGGGGCACCTCCGCGTACGTCACCGGGTTGGTGGCCATCCACGCCGGCCTGCCGTTTCCGCTCGCGGTGCTGGCCGGGGCCCTCGCCGCGGCCGTGCTGGCGGTGCCGATCGGGTACCTGGCGGTCAAACGGACCGGCATCTACTTCGCCATGGTGACCCTGGCCTTCGCGCAGATGGTCTACTACGTCGCCAACGAGTGGCGCTCGGTGACGCAGGGCGAGAACGGCCTCCAGGGGGTGCCCCGCGAGCTGTTCGGCGTCGACCTCACCGACGACTACTTCTTCTACTACGCGATCCTGCCGATCGTGCTGCTCGGGCTCGCCGCCGCCTGGCGGATCGTGCACTCACCGTTCGGTCGGGTGCTGGTCGGCATCCGGGACAACCCGGCCCGGGCGCGGGCGCTGGGCTACCCGGTGCACCGCTACAAGCTCACCGCGTTCGTGCTCTCCGGGTTCATCGCCGGCCTCGGTGGCGGGTTGTTCGCTGTCGGCCACCGGTTCGTCTCGCTGGACGTGCTGCACTGGACCACCTCCGGCAAGGCGGTCATCGTGGTGGTGCTCGGCGGGATCGGCACCCTCTGGGGTGGGGTGCTCGGCGCCGCCCTCGTGGTCCGGCTGGAGGACTGGTTGTCGTTCTCCGGGTTCGAGGCGATCGGCCTGGTGACCGGCGGCATCTTCGTTTTGGTCGTGGTGCTGTTCCGGCGCGGCATCTGGGGCAGCGTCGCCGCGCTGGCCCACCGGCTGGCGGCCCGCCGCCGCTGAAATTCCCACGACGGCGCATCTGCCACGCGCTCTGCGAGCGAACCCCCGGGTAGAGAACGTCTACCCGGGGGTACGTCTGGTGCTGACCGATCCGATGCCGGCGGAGGCCGTGGAGATCGCGCACAAGCAGGTTTCGCTGGCGGCCGAGGACCTGGACGCCAACGGCGTCGCCTCGGTGCTGCTGGAGCTGGTCGAGGCGTGGGGCGTGCCGGCGCTCTGGGAGCAGGTCTGCCGCCCGCTGCTGGCCCGGCTGTCGGGGCGTACCGCCGCCGAGATCGTCGTCGAGCACGCCCTCTTCGAGGGCATCCGGGTCGGGTTGGACGCGTACCGCCGGGAGCCGGGCCGGTCACTGCCCACCGGCGGGGTGCTGCTGGCCGGCGCCGAGAAGGAAACGCGCAGCCTGGGTCTGCTCGCGCTGGCCGCCGCGCTGCGCGAGCAGGGCCGAGGCTGTCTGAACCTCGGCCCCGCGCTGCCCTGGCCCGCGCTCACCAGAGCGGTGTACCGGGCGCGCCCGCGCACCGTCGTGATCTGGTCGCAGACGCCGCTCACCGGCCGCGCGTACCCCCTGGTGCGCTTCGCCCGGGGCTTTCCGCTCCTTCGGGTGTACGGCGCGGGGCCGGGCTGGATCGAGCCGCTCGGCGGCCCGGCGGTCCGTCTCGGCACGTTGACCGAGGCCGTGAACGCCTGCCTGGCGGTCGTGCCAGGGCGTGATGCCCACCACATACGATACGGATCGGTGCCGTATCGTTAATACGCGTCGTAGGCTGACCCGCGTTACGAGTCTGACCCGTATCGTATTTCGTCGCGGGTGATCAGCGTGGGGGGAAAGTCAGGCATGGAGCTGCACAACAACACCGGACACCCGAGGCGGTGGGCGATCCTGGGCGTGCTGGTGATCAGCCTCCTCGTGGTCGTCCTCGACAACACGATCCTCAACGTCGCCCTGCGCACCCTGGCCGACCCGGTGCACGGCCTCGGCGCCAGCCAGGGCGAGCTGGAGTGGTCCATTAACTCCTACACCCTCGTCTTCGCCGGGCTGCTGTTCACCTTCGGGGTGCTCGGCGACCGCGCCGGCCGCAAGCGCTTCCTGATGATCGGTCTGGTGCTGTTCGGCCTGGCGTCGCTGCTCTCCGCGTACGCCCAGAGCCCCGGACAGCTCATCGCGGCCCGCGCCCTGATGGGGGTCGGCGGCGCGGCCATCATGCCGGTGACGCTGTCGATCATCTCCAACGTCTTCGACCCGCGCGAGCGTGGTCGTGCCATCGGTGTCTGGGCCGGCGCTGTCGGTCTCGCCGTGGCGATCGGCCCGATCCTCGGCGGCGCGCTGCTGGAGCACTTCTGGTGGGGCTCGGTCTTCCTGATCAACGTGCCGGTGGTCGTCGCGGGCGTGGTCCTGGTGGCGCTGCTGGTCCCCGAGTCGCGTGACCCGCGGCCCGGCCGGATCGACGTGCTCGGCGTGCTGCTCTCCGTGGTCGGCCTGGTCGCCCTCTCCTACGGCATCATCGACGGCGGCGAGCACGGCTTCGACCGCCCGGTGGCCTGGGGCTCGATCCTGGTCGGCATCGCGGTACTGGGCTGGTTCGTGCAGCACGAGCGCCGCAGCGACCACCCGTCGCTGGACGTCCGACTGTTCAAGGTGCCCCGGTTCGCCGCGCCGGTCGCCATCGTCGGCCTGGTGTTCTTCGCCGCGATGGGCTCGATGTTCTTCGGCTCGTTCTACCTGCAACTCGTGCGTGACTACAGCCCGTTGCAGACCGGTCTGCTCTTCCTGCCCTTCGCCGGCGCCCAGCTGGTCTTCGCGCCGCGCAGCGCCGCGATGGTCCGCCGCTACGGCGGTAAGGCCGTCGCCACGGTCGGGCTGGCGCTGACAGTGGTGTCACTCGCCGCGTTCGTCTTCATCGGCGCCTCCACCCCGATCTGGATCGTGCTGCTCGTCTTCCTCATCCAGGGCGCCGGAATGGCGAACATCATGCCGCCCGCCACCGAGTCGATCATGTCGGCGCTGCCCCGGGAGAAGGCCGGCGTGGGCTCCGCGGTCAGCAACACCATCCGCCAGGTGGCCGGCGCGCTCGGCGTGGCCGTCCTCGGCTCGGTGCTCTCCGCGGTCTACCGCAGCGACATCGGCGACGCCCTGACCGGTCTGCCCACGCAGGCCCAGGACGCGGCCAACGAGTCGATCTCCGGGGCGTACGCGGCGGCGGGCCAGCTCGGCCCCGCGGCGCCGGCGCTGATCTCGGCGGCCAACGACGCGTTCGTCACCGCCATGCACTGGGCGGCCGGGCTCTCCGCGGTCATCGCCGCACTCGGGATCATCGTGGTGCTGCGCTGGATGCCAGGCAAGGAGGACGTGAGCGTCGCCCCGGCGGCGCCGGTCGCCGAGCCTGAGCTGGCCGGCACGGCATAGGTTCGGGGAGAATGGCGGACATGACGTCCACTGCCGATGCTCCGCGGTCGCCCGGGCGACCGCGGAGCATCCGCGCCGACGAGGCGATCATCGAGGCCACCCTCGACCTGCTCGCCGAGGGCAGCACCATCGAGGCGCTCTCGATCGAGGCGATCGCCACCCGCGCCGGGGTCGGCAAGGCCACCATCTACCGGCGCTGGGCCGGCAAGGACGCGTTGCTGCTGGACGCGCTGCGCCGCCTCAAGGGCGTCATGGCGCAGCCCGCGGGCCACTCCGTCCGCGACGACCTGGTGCTGCTGGTCGGCGCGATCGGCAAGAACGTCGACCCGCGAGCGGCCAAGATCATGCCCTGCCTGGCGCCCGCCGTGAACCGCAGCGCCGACCAGTTCCAGCTCTACCAGAACATCATCTCGCCGAGGCGACAGCTGATGCGCGAGGTGCTGCGGAGCGGCATCGACGAGGGGGTGCTCCGCGCCGACATCGACGTCGAGGTGACGATGGCGCTGCTCACCGGGCCGATGCTGATCCAGCGGGTGCTCCAGTGGAATCCGGACCTGGACGAGCAGTCCCTGCCCGAACGCGTCGTCGACGCCGTGCTGGAGGGCATCAAGGCCCGCTGACGCCGAGCGCTCGGCCTGCGGTGTTCGCGCCGCCGTCCGGCGTTGGTCAGCCGGCCGGTGCGCGCAGTCGGTGCAGGCGCAGCGCGAGCTGCACCTCCAGCGCCCGCTCGGGTCGCTGCCAGTCGACGCCGAGCAACTGCCCGACCCGCTCCAACCGCTGGGTCACTGTGTTGACGTGCACGTGCAGTTGCTCGGCGGCCCGGGCCAGGCTGCCACCCACCCCGAAGTACGCCTCCAGCGTCTTCACCAGAGCCGTGCCGCGCCGGGCGTCGTAGTCGAGCACCGGCCCGACGGTCGCGCCGAGGAAGTCGGTCACGTCCTTCTCGCCCCGGTCACCGACGGTGCCCAGCAACAACCCGACGAAGCCCAACTCCACTGTGCTCGCACCCTGCCCGGCGCGGCCCAGCGCGCCCAGCGCCGTCAGGCACCGGTCCGCCTCCTGGAACGTCCCGGCCAGCGCCGCCGGCGTGTTCGACGGGCCACTCGCCCCGGCGGTCACCGGTCGACCGGTCACCCGGGACAGGTCCCGGGCCACCGCGCGGGCGCTGCCACCCGCGTCCAACCCCGGCAGCATCAGCACCACCCGGCCGTCGCGCGCCGCGGCCAGTCCGCCGCGCGCCGAGGCGTACGTGGTGGCCCAGGAGAGCACCCGCTGCCGCGCCGAGCCGGTCGCGGCGATCGCGTCGTCGCCCACCGCCACCAGCACGTGCGGCGCGTCCAGGTCCACCCCGAGCCGACGGGCCCGACTGCGTAGCGCGTCGGTGTCGCGCAGCGGGCGGGCGATCAGGTCGTCCAGCAACTCGCCACGCACCCGCCCCTCCGCCTCCGCGACCGTCCGGCGGAACAACAGCAGCAGTGCGGTCACCAGTGCGGCCCGCTCCAGGATGCGCTGGTCGGCGTCGACCAACTCGTCGTCCGGGCGCAGCACCAGGGCGCCCAGGTTCTCCGCGCCGGCCACCACGGCCGCGTACCAGAGTGGACCCCGGCGCACGCTGCGCCCCTCGGTCCGGGACGCGGCCACCGCCTCGACGATGTCCGCGCGGTCCGGCTCCTCGATCTCACCCACCCGGGCCAGCAGGCGACCCTCGGCGTCCAGCGCCAGCAGCGCGCCGCCCAGCACCTCCGTCACCGCCGCCGCCACGTCCTCCACGCCGCCGCCGCGCAGCACCAGAGCTGTCATCCGGTCGTGTGCCGCCGCGGCCCGCTCCACCGAGCTGCTGTGCGCCCGGATGGTGGTGTTCGCCGCCGACAACTCGGCCAACGCCGAACGGGTCTCGGTCAGCAGCCGGGCGGTGTCGATCGCCACCGCGGCGTGCGCGGCCAGCGACACCAGCAGCGCCACCTCCTCCCGGACGAACGGCCGGGCCGAACGGTTGGCCGCGTAGAGCACCCCGATCGAGGTCGAGCCGAGCCGCAGCGGCACCCCCAGGATCGCCACCAGCCCTTCCTCGCCCACCCCGGCGTCGATCTCGCCGGTGTGGTGGAAGCGCGCGTCCTCGCCGTAGTTGGCGGTGACGTACGGGGCGCCGGACTGGGCCACCAGGCCTCCGAGACCGGCGCCCATCGGCAGGCGCAGCCGCTGGAAACGGGCCGAGACCGACCCGTCGGTCACCCGCATGTAGGTGTCGCCACGTTCGTCGTCGTTGAGTGTCATGTACGCCACGTCCGCGCCGAGCAGGTGACGGGCCCGGTGCACGATCGCCCGCAACACGTCGTCCAGGTCGCGCAGCCCGGCCAGGTCGCTGACGGTGTCGTACAGGCCGGACAGCTCGCTCTCCCGGCGGCGCCGACGCTCCAACAGTGCGCGGACCCGCAACGCCACCGACTTGGCCTGCTCCAGCTCGGCCAGCCGGTCCGGCGGCAGCCCGGCGGCCCGCGCGGCCACCAGCGGTCCCTCGAACTCGACCGCCGCGGCCTCTCGGGCGAGCAGCTCCAGGAACTCCACCGGCGAAGACATGGTCGACATTGTGCTCAGCCCCACTAGTTGGCCGTCCAGCCCCCGTCGAGGGCGATCGACGCCCCGGTGATGAACGCCGCCGGCGGCGAGCAGAGGTACGCCATCAGCTCGGCCACCTCCTCCGGCTCGATCAGCCGTTTGATCGCGGCACGGGCCAGCATGATCTTCTCGATCACCTCGGCCTCGTCGATGCCGTGACTGGCCGCCTGGTCGGCGATCTGGCTCTCCACCAGGGCGGTACGCACGTACGCCGGGTTGATGCAGTTAGCGGTGACCCCGTGCGCGGCGCCCTCCAACGCGACCACCTTCGACAGCCCCTCCAGCGCGTGCTTGGCCGAGACGTAGGCCGCCTTGTACGGCGAGGCGCGCAACCCGTGCACCGAGGAGATGTTGACGATCCGCCCCCAGCCCCGGGCGTACATGTTTGGCAGCGCCCGACGGATCAGCAGGAACGGCGCCTCCACCATCACCCGCTGGATGTACTCGAACCGCTCGACCGGAAAGTCCTGCAACGGCGCGACGTGCTGGAGCCCGGCGTTGTTCACCACGATGTCCACGTCAACGTCGAGCGAATCCACCGCCGCGGCGTCGGACAGGTCCACGCCCTCGGCCCGGCCACCGGCCTCGGCGGCCACTGCCTTGGCCGCCTCCAGGTTGCGGTCCACCACGAGCACCGTGGCGCCGGCCGCGCCCAGCCGTAGGGCACACGCCCGCCCGATACCGCCGCCGCCCCCGGTGACCAGGGCGGTCCGACCGGAGAGGTCGACCTGTACGACGTGGGGGACCACCACGGGTTCTGCCGTCATGGCGCAAGAAGTTACGAGCTGTGTGCTCCCCGGCACATGGGCCAGCGACACATACTCCGTACCAAAGCTGTGTGGCCCCACCCGCCCCTGCCGTCGGTGCCCACCCCGCCGCCGCCCCTTCCATCCCGTCCCGCCGCCCATCGCGCTGCCGGGCCCCGCCACTCCTCGCGCTGCAAGATCGCGCAACATCCTGGATGTAGTGGCATCCCGGCTCGTCGTGGCCACTACATCCTGGATCGAGCGTGACCTTGACGGCGGTGGGCGCCCGAAGGCCGCTCCCGGTCCGCCGGGGACGCGTGGGGCGTGTCCCGTGGGGCTGGTGGGAAGGGCGCCGGTTAGGGTGTCGAACACACGTACTGCTGACGGCTGGGGAGGGGGCGGCGTGCGCGTGCTCGGCGTGGACCCGGGGTTGACCCGGTGTGGGGTGGGCGTGGTCGAGGGTGTCCCCGGCCGGCCCTGCACCCTGGTCGCCTACTACGTGGTCTACACCGACCCGGCCGACGACCTGGCGCTGCGCCTGCTGCACCTGGACCGGTCGCTGAACAAGCTGGTCGCCGAGCATCAACCGGAGAGCGTCGCCGTCGAGCGGGTGTTCAGCCAGCACAACGTTCGTACCGTGATGGGCACCGCGCAGGCCAGTGGCATCGCTGTGCTGGCCGGGGCGCGGGCCGGGCTGCCGGTGCAGACGTACACCCCGAGTGAGGTGAAGGCGGCCGTGACCGGGTCCGGTCAGGCCGACAAGGCGCAGATGACCGCGATGGTGACCCGGCTGTTGCGGCTGGCCGAGCCGCCGAAGCCGGCGGACGCCGCCGACGCGCTGGCCCTGGCCATCTGCCACGTGTGGCGCGGCGGGACCCGCTCCAAGCTGGCCGCCGCGGCCGACCGGGCACGACG
Organism: Micromonospora sp. NPDC005324; assembly: GCF_040607155.1. Lineage (NCBI taxonomy): Bacteria > Bacillati > Actinomycetota > Actinomycetes > Micromonosporales > Micromonosporaceae > Micromonospora > Micromonospora sp. NPDC005324. The sequence continues at coordinate 193,658 of NZ_JBEXGE010000010.1, forward strand.
AGGAGGAGCACGATGATCGCCAGCGTGCGCGGCACGGTGACCGCGACCGGTCCGGACCAGGCGGTGATCGAGGTCGGTGGGGTCGGGCTCGCCGTGCACTGCGCCCCGGGGACCCTCGCGGAGCTGCGGGTCGGCCAGGTCGCCCGGCTCGCCACCAGCCTGATCGTGCGGGAAGATTCGCTGACCCTCTACGGCTTCGCCGACGACGATGCCAAGTCGCTGTTCGAGCTGCTCCAGACCGCCAGTGGGGTCGGCCCGCGACTGGCCCAGGCGGTGCTGGCGGTGCACACCCCGGACGCGGTTCGCAAGGCGATCGCCAACGCCGACACGGCCGCCCTGACCCGCGTACCCGGGATTGGCAAGAAGGGCGCGGAACGTCTGGTGCTGGAGCTGCGTGACCGGATCGGCCCGGTGCCGATCGGCGCCGACGGGGTGGCCGGGGTGACCCGCGGCAGCTGGCCCGACCAGGTCCGCCAGGCGCTGGTCGGCCTTGGCTGGACGGCCGGTCAGGCCGATCAGGCGGTGGCCGCGGTGGCGGAGTCGATCGAGGGTGAGACGCCGCCGGTGCCGGTCCTGCTCAAGCAGGCCATCCGACTGCTGGGCCGCACCCGATGACCGCCCGGGCCGTGCGATGAGCGCGAGGAGTGAGCCGCTGTTGCGAGCCCCGCAGTCGCGAATGAGGGTGGCGCGATGAGCGAGACCGAGGGGCTCGTCTCGGCGTACGTCAGCGACGCCGACCTGGACGCGGAGGCCACGGTACGGCCGAGGCGCCTGGCCGAGTTCATCGCCCAGGACCGGGTACGCGACCAGCTCGACCTGTTGTTGCAGGGCGCCATGCGGCGGGGGTCGCCGCCGGATCACATCCTGCTCTCCGGCCCACCCGGGTTGGGCAAGACGAGTCTGGCCAACATCGTCGCCGCCGAGCTGGGCGCGGGCATCCGGGTGACCAGCGGCCCGGCGATCGAGCGTTCCGGGGATCTGGCGGCGATCCTGACCAGCCTCGCCGAGGGTGACGTGCTCTTCATCGACGAGATCCATCGGATCGCGCGGCCGGCCGAGGAACTGCTGTACAGCGCGATGGAGGACTTCCGGGTAGACGTGGTGGTGGGTAAGGGGCCGGGGGCGACGGCGATCCCGCTGGACGTCGAGCCGTTCACCCTGGTCGGCGCGACGACCCGCTCGGGCCTGTTGACCGGGCCGATGCGGGACCGGTTCGGCTTCGTGGCGCACCTCGACTTCTACGCCCCGGCGGATCTGGAGACGCTGCTGCACCGTTCGGCGCGGATCCTGGGGGTGCCGATCAGCCCGGAGGGCGCGACCGAGATCGCCGGTCGGTCCCGGGGCACGCCGCGGATCGCGAACCGGCTGCTGCGCCGGGTCCGCGACTACGCCGAGGTCCGGGCGAACGGGGTGGTCGATCTCGACACCGCCCGCGCGGCCCTGATCGTGTACGACGTGGACGCGCTGGGCCTGGACCGGTTGGACCGCGCGGTGTTGACAGCGTTGGTCGATTCGTTCCGGGGCGGCCCGGTCGGGTTGTCCACCCTCGCCGTGGCGGTGGGGGAGCAGCCGGACACGGTCGAGGAGGTCTGCGAGCCGTTCCTGGTGCGGGCCGGGCTGTTGGCCCGTACGCCCAGGGGTCGGGTGGCGACCGAGGCCGCCTGGCGGCATCTGGGGCGCACACCGCCGAATGGTACATTTGGTCCGGATAGTCCACCTGTGCCCGACTTGTTCTCCTTGGATGTCGATCAGCCGTGATGTGAACGTGATCTGTGCCGCATTCGGCGTTCTCAGGTGCAGGGTTTAGACTTCGCCGCGGTCTCTACAGGACGTGAGAATCCGCCTCCGCTCCGGCACCCACGGTGCCGGGCAGGTGGCCAATGGGAAGGTCAGTAACCGTGCATTTGGCAGCAGCGGGTGGCGGGGCCGGCGGTTTCACGCCGATCCTGATGATCGCCCTGCTCTTTGGGGTCATGTACTTCATGATGATCCGGCCCCAGCAGAAGCGCCGCAAAGAGGCGGAGTCGATGCAGTCCAATCTCGGCCCCGGCGACGAGGTCGTGACCATCGGTGGGCTCTACGGCACGGTCACCGGCATCGAGGACGACACCGTCCTGATCGAGGTCGCCCCGGGCGTGCAGACCCGCTACGCCCGCCCGGCCATCGCGCGGGTGGTCACCCGCGCGGAGCTGCCGAGCGAGCCGGTCACCGAGGACGCGGACACCGTCAAGGACTGACCCCTACCCCCGGGAGCGGCGATTGCGGCGTACGGCCGGTCGGCCGGCTTCCGGGTTGTCGCGTCCGAACGGGGCAGCGGGCGAGACGTGAAAACTGGATAGTTGGGTCGACGCCGGGCGTCGGCACGTTCCCGTGACCGTCGGCGTTCCGCGCCGGAGGTGTCTGGTCCTCGTGTCGGCGCTCCGTCGGCTCAAGGCAGACCCGTCGGGCGGGACCCCCGGCCCGACACCGCCGCCGCTGCGACAGCGGCGCGACCGTACAGGGAGACAGGACAGCCGTGGCACCACCTCAGGGACAGATGCGCCCCGGGCGGCAGCTCGCCGTGCTCGGGTTCATCTTCGTGGTCCTCTATCTTTTGGTGTTCTTCGCCGGCGCCAGCGGCAGCTGGAAGGACCGGCTCGAGCCCAAGCTCGGCCTGGACCTCATCGGCGGCACGCGGGTGACGCTGGAGGCGACCAACAGCGTCGACGGCAAGCCCCCGACGGCGGAGAACCTCGAGGAGGCCCGCGAGATCATCGAGAGCCGGGTCAACGCGTTCGGCGTGGCCGAGGCCGAGGTGGTCACCGAGGGCAACCGCAACATCGTCATCTCCCTGCCCGGTGAGAACCGGAACCTCGACGACGTGGGCGAAGCGGCTGAGCTGCGCTTCCGCAAGGTGCTCAAGGGCGCCTCCGGCAGCGGGGTGGCCGAGGCGCCGCCCGCCGCGACGCCGGCCCCGTCCGGTAGCGCCGCCCCGACCGGCAGCGCGGCGCCGACCCCGACGGGCAGCGCCTCGCCGAAGGTGACCTCGTCGCCCAGCGGCGGTCAGGGCGGAATGGCCCCGGCGTCGCCCAGCGCCACGCCGACCCCCTCCGCGTCCGCCACTGCCTCGCCGAGCGCCGCAGCGCCCAGCGCCAGCGCCGAGCCGGTGCCGGCCAGTGTCGAGGAGCAGCGCAAGGTCGTCGAGCAGAAGGTCGGCGCCGCCGCGTGGCAGGCCGCCAACGGGTTGCAGGCCCCGGCCGATCTGACCGCCGACCCGTCGCTGGCCGAGAAGCTCAAGCCGTTCGGCACGCTGTCTCCGCAGGAGGTCGCGGTGCTGCCGGCGCAGATGCAGTTCAACGTGCCGACGATCGGCTGCGCGCAGCTCGACCAGCGCCCCCCGGCGTCGATCTCCGACGCGAAGCAGCAGGTGGTCTCCTGCGAGGACGGCGCGTCCAAGTACCTGCTCGACCAGGCCAAGGTCGAAGGCACCGACGTGTCCGACGCCGACGCGGTGCTCGACCAGACCAACGCCTGGGTGGTCAGCCTGGACTTCACCGGCGACGGCCAGGGCAAGTGGACCTCGCTGACCCGTGAGGCGTTCAACAACGAAGGTCAGGCCTGCGACGCGACCGCGCTGGGTCAGGACGGCAAGTGCCGGGTGGCCGTCGTGCTGGACAACAAGATCGTCTCCTCCCCGGAGATCCAGGGTGTGCTGACCGGCAACTCCCAGATCACCGGCACCTTCACCCAGAAGGACGCCAGCACCCTCGCCGGTCAGCTCCGCTACGGCGCGCTGCCGGTGACCTTCGAGCAGCAGGAGGCGCAGAACGTCACCGCCACGCTGGGTGCCAGTCACCTGCGCGCGGGTCTGCTCGCGGCCGGTATCGGCATGCTGCTGGTCATCATCTACGCGTTCTTCTACTACCGGCTGCTCGGCTCGGTGATCTTCCTGAGCCTCATCCTCTCCGCGCTGCTGGTCTTCGGCGCGCTGGTGTTCCTCGGCCGGCAGATCGGCTTCACGCTCACCCTCGCCGGCATCGCCGGAATGATCGTCTCGCTCGGTGTGGCGGCGGACTCGTTCGTCATCTACTTCGAACGACTGAAAGACGAGATCCGGGAGGGTCGCAGCCCGCGTAGCGCGGTGCCCCGCGCCTGGATCCGGGCCCGCCGGACGATCATCTCGGCCAACGCCATCACCCTGCTCTCCGCTGTGGTGCTCTACGTGGTCTCGGTCGGCACCGTCAAGGGCTTCGCGTTCGCGCTCGGCCTGGCCACCGTGCTGGACCTGGTAGTGGTCTTCCTCTTCCGGCACCCGATCATGACGATGTTCGCCCGGACCCGGGCGTTCCTGTCCCCGCGGGTCAGCGGTCTGGGCCGGGCACTGCCGGCCCGCAACCAGCCGACTCAGCCCCGCAACCCGCGCGCCAAGGAGGCCTGAGATGGCTGAAAACGGTCTGGCGAGCCGCCTCTACAACGGCGAGGCCGGTCTCAACATCGTCGGTCGGCGCAAGCTCTGGTTCGGCGTCGCCGGGCTTCTGGTCCTGATCGCGATCCTCAGCTTCTCGATCCGTGGGTTCAGCCTGGGCATCGAGTTCGCCGGCGGTAACTCGTTCCAGGTGCCGGCCAGCGTCGGCACCCTCGACGACGCCGAGCGGGAGGTCAACTCGGCCCTCGCCGCCGAGAACACCGGCGTCACGGTGGCCACCACGCAGAAGGTCGGCGGCCCGGGCGGCGACTCCTACGAGCTGCGCACGCCGCAGCTCACCGCCGAGCAGGCCACCGCGGTCAAGGCCCAGATCGCCGAGGACCTCGGCATCAGCGCCGACCAGATCAGCGACAACCAGGTCAGTGAGGCCTGGGGCAGCCAGGTGACCGAGCGGGCCGTACTCGGTCTGGTCATCTTCATCGCGCTGGTGATGGTCTACCTGATCCTGCGCTTCGAGTGGCGGATGGCCGTGGCCGCGGTCGCCTCGCTGATCACCAACCTGATCCTCACCGCCGGCATCTACTCGCTGGTCGGCTTCGAGGTCACCCCGTCGACGATCATCGGCTTCCTCACCATTCTGGGCTTCGCGCTCTACGACGTGGTGGTGGTCTTCGACAAGGTCCAGGAGAACACGCGGGGCATCACGGCCAACAACAACCAGACGTACGGCGAGGCGTCCAACCTGGCCATCAACCAGAGCCTGATGCGGTCGTTGAACACCTCGGTGGTCGCCCTGCTGCCGGTCGGCGGTCTGCTCTTCATCGGTGCCGGCCTGCTCGGCGCCGGCACGCTGAAGGACCTCGGTCTGGTGCTGTTCGTCGGTATGGCGGTGGCGTTCCTGACCTCCATCCTGGTGGCCACCCCGCTGCTGGCGCTTCTGAAGAACTACGACCCGCGGATCCAGGCGCACAACAAGCGCGTCCTGACCCGGCGGGGCGCGGTCGGCCGCGGCGAGGTCACCGGTAAGGGCGCTGCCGCGAGCCCGGTGGCCCAGGCCGACGCGACCGACGAGCCGGTCGACCAGGACGCCGCCGCGCTGGCCGGTGCCGCCCCCAAGGTGGGCGCTCGGCCGGCGGGCAAGCGGCCCACCGGTGCCCGGGGCGGTCGCCCGGGTGGCGGCGGCAACCGGCCGGGTGGCGCCAAGCGGCGCTGACCCGACAGGAAACACCCGAACGGCGTCCGGCATGCTGTTGCCGGACGCCGTTCGTCGTCGAAGGAGAGCGAAACAGCCGTGACGGAGACCCACAGCGCCGCAGCGCACGGGGACAGTGGCCCGGAGGTCGCCCGACTGGTCGCCAGTCGGGTGCTGGATGTGCCCGACTTTCCCAAGCCCGGCGTCATGTTCAAGGACCTGATGCCGCTGTTCGCCGACGGCAAGGTCTTTCGTGAGGTGATCGACGGGATCGTCGCGTACCACGGGCGGGACACCTTCGACGTGGTGGTCGGCATCGAGGCGCGCGGGTTCGTCGTGGCGGCGGCCATCGCGTACGCGACCGGCGTGGGCGTGGTTCCGGTGCGCAAGGCCGGCAAGCTGCCCCGCCCGGCGCACTCGGTCTCCTACGAGTTGGAGTACGGCGAGGCCACCCTCGAGGTGCACGAGGACGCCTTCACCGCCGGGCACCGGGTGCTGGTGGTCGACGACGTGCTGGCCACCGGTGGCACCGCCGAGGCGACGCTGGACCTGGTCGAGCGGGCTGGCGGCACCGTCAGCGGCTTCACTGTGCTGCTGGAGCTCGGCTTCCTGGGTGGGCGTGAGCGACTGGCGCCGCGTCCCGTCCACGCCCTGTTGACCGTTTGAGCCGGTCGATTCTCTGCTGACCGTTTGATCCCGGACCCGTCGGATGGACCCGGCGCCGACCGTCCGGCGGAGCGGCAGGGGGCCGTCCGTGCGGGTAGCATTGCCCTTTGCTGACGCCGGCGGTAACCCGTCCGGCGGGCGAGACCAGGTTGGCCGATCTTCGGCCGGCGTGTTTCCGGCGAGCGGTGAGGAGGCCGGTGTCCCACGATGTCGTCCCTCCGGCGGAGGGCACGGTGCACCCGACAGGCGACGCTGACGGCTCGGTGACCGACCGGACAGGCGACGCGCCGGCCCGGGTGACGGGCACCGGCAACGGCTCCGACAGGGCTTCCGGCGAGAGCGGGGTTGGTCCTGTCAGTGGCCCGCCGAGCGCCGAGGCGTCCCCCGGCGCCGATGGCGTCGTGGTGCCGTTCCCGACCGACGCCGGCATCGACCCGTCGCCCAGCGGTGGCTTCGGGCTGTCCAACGCGCCCACCGGTCGGCGGGTCCGGGCCCGGCTGGCCCGGTTCAACGCGCCCTGGCAGACCTCCCAGGTCAGCGAGGTGCTGGAGCCGCTCATCGCCAGCCACCGGGACAACCACCCCAAGGCGGACGCCCGGCTGCTCCAGCGCGCCTTCGACACGGCCGCGCGGTGGCACTCCGGGCAGTACCGCAAGTCCGGTGACCCCTACATCACCCACCCGCTCGCGGTGGCGACGATCCTCGGCAACCTGGGGATGGACACCACCACGCTGGTCGCCGCGCTGCTGCACGACACCATTGAGGACACCGAGTACACCCTCGACCAGATGCGGGCCGACTTCGGTGGCGAGGTCGCCCTGCTGGTCGACGGCGTCACCAAGCTCGACAAGGTCAAGCTGGGCGACGCGGCGAAGGCCGAGACGATCCGCAAGATGGTCGTGGCCATGGCCAAGGACCCGCGGGTGCTGGTGATCAAGCTGGCCGACCGGCTGCACAACATGCGCACCCTGACCTTCCTGCCCCGCCCCAAGCAGGAGCAGAAGGCGAAGGAGACGCTGGAGATCCTGGCGCCACTGGCGCACCGGCTCGGCATGAACACGATCAAGTGGGAGCTGGAGGATCTGTCCTTCGGCACGCTCTTCCCGAAGCGCTACGAGGAGATCAACCGGCTGATCGGGGAGCACCAGCCGCAGCGCGAGTCGCTGTTGCGGCAGGTGACGCAGAAGGTCGGCACCGACCTGAAGGCCGCCAAGATCAAGGCGGAGACCACCGGGCGGCCGAAGCACCTCTACTCGATCTACCAGAAGATGATCGTTCGGGGTCGCGACTTCAACGACATCTACGACCTGGTCGGCGTGCGGATCCTGGTCGACACGGTTCGGGACTGCTACGCCGCGCTGGGTGTGATCCACGCCAACTGGCAGCCGGTCCCGGGCCGGTTCAAGGACTACATCGCGATGCCCAAGTTCAACATGTACCAGTCGTTGCACACGACGGTCATCGGGCCCACCGGCAAGCCGGTGGAGATGCAGATCCGCACGTACGCGATGCACCGCACCGCGGAGTTCGGCATCGCCGCGCACTGGAAGTACAAGGAGCACAAGGGCACCCAGATCGTCGGCCCGCCCGCCCACATCGACGAGATGACCTGGCTGCGGCAGCTGCTCGACTGGCAGCGAGAGGCGGCCGACCCGAGCGAGTTCCTGGACGCGCTGCGCTTCGACCTGTCCAGCCAGGAGGTGTACGTCTTCACCCCGAAGGGTGACGTCATCCCGCTGCCGACCGGGTCGACGCCTGTGGACTTCGCGTACGCGGTGCACACCGAGGTCGGGCACAAGTGCATCGGGGCGCGGGTCAACGGCAAGCTGGTGCCCCTCGAGTCGACGCTGTCCAACGGCGACGTGATCGAGATCTTCACGTCGAAGTCCGAGACGGCCGGCCCGACGCAGGACTGGCTGGGCTTCGTCAAGAGCCCACGCGCCCGGACGAAGATCCGGCAGTACTTCAACAAGGAGCGGCGCGAGGAGGCGATCGAGGCCGGCAAGGACGCGATCGTCAAGGCGATGCGCAAGCAGGGCATGCCGTTGCAGCGGATGCTCACCTCCGACGCGCTCATGTCGATCGCCCGCGACCTGCACCTGGCCGACGTGGCCTCGCTCTACGCGGCAGTCGGCGACAGCCAGGTCTCCGCGCAGTCCGTGGTGCAGAAGCTGATGGCCGCGTACGGCGGCGAGGAGGGCGCGGCGGAGGACATCGCCGAGACCGCCGTCGCCACCCGGCCGCCGCGCAGCCGGCAGAGCAGCAGCGACCCGGGCGTGGTGGTCCGAGGCGTCAGCGACGTCTGGATCAAGCTGGCCCGCTGCTGCACCCCGGTCCCACCGGACTCGGTGTTCGGCTTCGTCACCCGCTCCGGCGGGGTGAGCGTGCACCGCGACGACTGCGCCAACGCCGAGGACCTGCGCGCGCAGAGCGAGCGGGTCGTCGAGGTGAGTTGGAAGCTCACCTCCGCCTCGACGTTCCTGGTCGCCATCCAGGTCGAGGCTCTGGACCGGCACAAGCTGCTGGCCGACGTCACCCGGGTGCTCTCCGAGGAGCGGGTCAACATCCTCTCCGCCACCGTCACCACCACCCGCGACCGGGTGGCGGTGAGCCGGTTCAGCTTCGAGATGGCCGACCCGAAGCACCTGGGTCACCTGCTGGCCACGGTCCGCAAGGTCGACGGCGTCTTCGATGCCTACCGGGTCACCTCCGGGGCCTGACGCGTACTCCTGGAAATGACAGCGCCCGCCGGCTCAGCCGGCGGGCGCTTCGTCGTGCGCGCGGGGGTCAGCCCTGCGGGTTGCTCATTGTGAGGTCTTTGATGATGACCTCCTTCTTCGGGTGGCCGCCGCCGGCCTGCTGGGCGAAAGCCCCGTCGTCGCCGGCCTTGGCCACGTCCTTGACCAGGTCCAGGCCGCCGGTGACGGTGCCCAGCACCGTGTACGCCGGGTCCAACGGCGAGTCGCCGTAGACGATGAAGAACTGGCTGCCGGTGCTGCCCGGCTGGCCGGAGTTGGCCATCGCGATGACACCCTCCGGGTAGGGCGGGCGCTTGTCGGTGGGCAGGTTCTCCTCGGGCAGGCGGTAGCTCGGGCCGCCCTGGCCGTCGGTGGGGCGCCAGCCGTTGCCGGTGGCGCTCGGGTCGCCGCACTGCAACACCTTGATGCCCTCGGTCACCAGGCGGTGGCACTTGGTGTTGTCGAAGAAGTTCTTCTCCGCGAGGTAGGTGAAGCTGCCCGCCGTGCACGGCACCAACGACCTGTCGACCTTGGCGGTGATCGGGCCGAGGTTGGTGTCGATCGTCATGGTCTGCACGCCGGTGCCGGACTGCTCGTTGCTCGGCAGCCCCACATCCTTGATCTGCGGGGGCCGCTGCTCCGTGGGCAGCGCGTTGAACACGCACTCGGACGCACCGGGCGCCGCGGCGGTGGTGTCGGGCTTGTCGTCGTCGCCGCCGAGGCTCACCGCCAGCCAGACGGTGCCGGCGACCACGAGCACCAGCGCGGCACCCGCGCTGATGATCGCCGTCGTCTGCCGGCGCTTGCGGGCCTTGGCCGCGCGCTCGGCCATCTCCTTCTCAAGCCGGGCGCGTCGTGCCGCCGCTTGCTGCCGCTCTCTGGTGGACGTCACGCCTGGATCCTCCTGCTATCTGCTGCTGGGTGCCGCGTGCATGGGTGGGGCGACCGGTCAGCCGGCGCTCGGGCTGCTGACCGGGGTGCCGGAGGCCGACGGCGCCGGTGCCGCACCGGTGACCGGCTCACCGACCGTGAGGCTCTGGATCGTCACATCGGTGCTGGGCTTGACCTTCGCCCCGGTCCCATTGTCCACGGTCGGAAGGGCGCCGATCTTCTCCACCACGTCAAGCCCGCCGGTGACCCGGCCGATGACCGGGTACTTCGGGTCGGCGGTGGTGAAGTCCTTGAAGAAGACCAGGAACTGGCTGCCGTTGCTGCCCGGCGGGTTGGAGACCATCGCCACAGTGCCCTTCGGGTACGTCGGCGGCTGGCCGGGAGCCGGGGTGGCCGACGGCGACGCCGACGGTACGGTCGGCAACTCCTCGTCGTAGAACGAGTAGGTCGGCCCACCAAGACCCGTGCCGCTGGGGTCGCCGCAGCGCAGCGCGCCCTCGGCGGTGATCTCGTGGCACTTGGTGTTGTCGTAGAACGACCGGCTCGCCAGGTGGGCGATGCTCGCCGCCGCGCACGGGGAGTTGGTCAGGTTCAGCTCCGCGGTGATCGGCGCGCCCTGGTTGGTGGTCACTGTCATCGCCCGGGTGCCGTCGGTGGGCAGATCCTTGGTGGCCGGCGTGCCGACGTCCTTGAGGTTGGTGTTTGCCGTCGCGTCCTGCGGCGTCCAGAGGCAGGTGTCCGCGGCATCCGTGTTCTGCTTCGGGTCGGAGTCGAACGCACCGAGCGCCCAGGCTGAGCCGGCCACCACCAACACGAGGATCAGAGCAGCGCCGACTCCGGCCTGGATCTGCCGTCGGCGCCGCGTGGACGCCGCCCGGCGGGCCATCTGCCGGTCGAGCTTCGCCCGCGCCATTTTGCGCTGCCGGTCCCTGCTGGAAGCCACAGGTGCTCCCCTTTCCTCTGCCTGGTCGCCGCCGGCGGCCGGTAGCACCGGCCCGTCCGGGCGTCAGCGTGTGCCGCGCCACACGCCCGCCAGAGTGTACGGCTAGTCACTGGGAATGTGGTGTACGAGGTCCACCCCGTCCCGAGCAGCGCTTATCGGAGGTTGTCACTGTGCCCTGCGGGGCAGGTGGGACGGACGCGGCAAACTCGCTCGGCCCGCCCGATAGGCTGCTGTGCAGGACGACAGCTGCTCGACGGAAAGGACAGAGCCAGTGCTCGTGGCCGGCTTTCCCGCGGACGCCTTCGGCACCAACTGCTACGTGGTTGCCACCGCGCCGGGGGAGCAGTGCGTGGTGGTCGACCCCGGCATCGGGGTGCTCGACCAGCTCGACGCGCTGCTCGCCGAGCACCGCCTGCACCCGGCCGCCGTGCTGCTCACCCACGGCCACCTCGACCACACCTTCTCGGTCGCGCCGGTCTGCGGTGCGCGCGGCATCACCGCGTACGTGCACCCCGGTGACCGGGAGATGCTGGCCGACCCGTCCAAGGGCCTCTCGACCGACCTGACGTCGCTCTTCGGCGGCCGGCTGAGCTACACCGAGCCGGAGGACGTGGCGGAGTTGACCGACGGCGCCACCCTCACGCTCGCCGGCCTGGAGATCGCCGTCGACCATGCCCCGGGCCATACCGGCGGGTCGGTGCTGTTCCGGCTGCCGGGCGCCGGGTCGGGCTGGGAGGCTGACGAGCTGTGCCTCTCCGGTGACGTCCTCTTCGCCGGGTCGATCGGCCGCACCGACCTGCCGGGCGGGAGCATGCCGGCCATGCTCACCAGCCTGCGCGACAAGATTCTTCCGCTGGCCGACGACACCGTCGTGCTGCCCGGCCACGGCCCCGCCACCACCATCGGCCGCGAGCGCGCCAGCAACCCGTACCTCGTCGAGGTGGCTGGCACGTCGCCGGCCGCTCCCATCCGGGGCCTCTAGATCTTTCGTCCGCGCCGCGCGCGGACCCACGACACCACGGCGCCACCGGCGCGGAACCGCAAGGAGTACGCCGATGAGCAAGCCCACGCCCATCTCCGGCTTCCCGGAGTGGACCCCGGGCCAGCGGATGATCGAGCAGTTCGTGCTCGACAAGATCCGGGCCACCTTCGAGCTGTACGGCTTCGCGCCGCTGGAGACCCGCGCCGTGGAGCCGCTGGACCAGTTGCTGCGCAAGGGCGAGACCTCGAAGGAGGTCTACGTGATCCGGCGGCTGCACGCCGACGCCGAGGGTGCCGGTGGTGACGACCAGCTCGGCCTGCACTTCGACCTGACAGTGCCGTTCGCCAGGTACGTGCTGGAGAACGCCGGCAAGCTGAGCTTCCCGTTCCGCCGCTACCAGATCCAGAAGGTGTGGCGGGGCGAGCGGCCACAGGAGGGCCGCTACCGGGAGTTCGTCCAGGCCGACATCGACATCGTCGACCGGGACACCCTGGCCGCGCACCACGAGGCGGAGATGCCGCTGGTCATCGGGGACGCGCTGCGCTCGTTGCCGATCCCACCGGTGACGATCCAGGTCAACAACCGCAAGATCTGCGAGGGTTTCTACCGGGGCATCGGGCTGACCGACCCGGAGGCGGCGCTGCGCGCCGTGGACAAGCTCGACAAGATCGGCCCGGCGAAGGTGGCCGAGCTGCTGGCCCAGACCGCCGGGGCGAGCGAGGCGCAGGCCAAGGCCTGCCTGGCGCTGGCCGAGATCTCCGCACCGGACGCCTCCTTCGCCGACGCCGTCCGGGCGCTCGGGGTGAGCGACCCGCTGCTCGACGAGGGCATCGAGGAACTGGTCCGGGTGGTGGACACCGCCACCGAGCACTCGCCCGGCCTCTGCGTGGCGGACCTGCGCATCGCCCGTGGCCTGGATTACTACACGGGAACCGTCTACGAGACCCAGCTGCGCGGCTACGAGCGCTTCGGCTCGATCTGCTCCGGCGGTCGGTACGACAACCTGGCCAGCGCCGGCGCTGTCTCGTACCCGGGGGTGGGGATCTCGATCGGGGTGACCCGGCTGCTCGGTCTGCTCTTCGGCGCGGGGGAGCTGTCGGTCTCGCGGGAGGTGCCGACGGCCGTGCTCGTCGCGGTGACCAGCGAGGAGCAGCGTACGGCCAGCAACCGGGTGGCCGAGGCGCTGCGGCGGCGCGGGGTGCCGACCGAGGTGTCGCCGAGCGCGGCGAAGTTCGGCAAGCAGATCCGCTACGCCGAGCGGCGCGGCATCCCGTACGTCTGGTTCCCCGGTGCCGAGGGAACGCCGGACGAGGTGAAGGACATCCGCTCCGGTGAGCAGGTCACGGCCGGTGCGGGGGAGTGGACGCCACCCCTGGGAGACCTCAGACCCACAGTCGGTTGAGTGTCTCCACTGGCGCTGACGGCCGCGGGGACCTACGGTAGCGTAAGTTACGCCACCGTAGGGAGTTTCTCGTGACCGTCAGCACCACAGTGAGCCAGACCGCGCTGCTCGTCGAGTTGGAGCCGGTTGTCGCACGCAACCTGGACCGCCACCTCTCGCTCGCCAAGGAGTGGTTTCCGCACGAGTACGTGCCGTGGAGCGAAGGACGGACCTTCGACGGGCCGCTCGGCGGCGAGGCGTGGTCACCTACCGACTCCACCATCCCGGACGTGGCCCGCACCGCGCTGATCGTGAACCTGCTGACCGAGGACAACCTGCCCTCGTACCACCACGAGATCGCCACCCTGTTCGGCCGCGACGGCGCGTGGGGCACCTGGGTGCACCGGTGGACCGCCGAGGAGGGTCGGCACGGCGTCGCGATCCGCGACTACCTGACCGTCAGCCGGGCGGTCGACCCGGTGGCGTTGGAGCGGGCCCGGATGACGCACATGTCGGAGGGCTACACCAACGCCCACGGCGACGAGGTGCTGCACTCGCTGGCGTACGTCTCGTTCCAGGAGCTGGCCACCCGGATCTCGCACCGCAACACCGGCAAGGCCACCGGCGACCCCACCTGCGAGGCGCTGCTGGCCCGGGTGGCCGCCGACGAGAACCTGCACATGGTCTTCTACCGCAATCTGCTCGCGGCCTCGTTCGAGCTGGCTCCGAGCCAGGCCATGCGGGCCGTCGCCGACGTGGTGGCCGACTTCCAGATGCCGGGCAGCGGCATCGACGGGTTCGCCCGCAAGTCGGTGGCGATCGCCCTGGCCGGCATCTACGACCTGCGCCAGCACCGTGACGAGGTGCTTCAGCCGGTCCTGCGCCAGTGGGACGTCTTCAACGTGACCGGCCTCGACGCCGACGGCGAAGCCGCCCGCGAGCAGCTCGCCGCCCAGCTGGAGAACCTGGACCGCGCCGCGAGCCGCTTCGAGGAGAAGCGCGACGCCCGAGCGGCCCGCCTAGCCCTGCGCTAAAACCCACCCCCTGCACCCCCACCCCACCTCGTTGATCATGAAGTTATCGCCACTCGCGTCGGCGTGTCCGGGCAATAACTTCATGATCGACCCAGAGGGGTGGGGTCAGGGGAGCGGGAGGGGGAACAGGAGGCAGGTGCTGGTGGCGTGGGCTATCAGGCGGTCGGTGGCGTCGGTGATGCGGGCCTCGGCCAGGGCCGTACGGCGGCCGCGTTGCAGCACAGTGCCCTCGCAACGCAGGGTGCCACTGTCGATGGTGACCGGGCGGAGGAACTTCACGTTGAGGTCCAGCGAGGTGTAGCCGACGCCGGCGGGCACTGTGGTGTGCACGGCGCACCCCGCTGCGGTGTCCAGCAGGGTCGAGAGCACGCCACCGTGGACGCTGCCGAGCGGGTTGTAGTGGAACTCCTGCGGGATCAGCTCGACGACGACCCGACCCTCGTCGGCTTCCATCCGGGCCATGTCGAGAAGGTGCATCACCGGCGGCGCGGCCAACTCGCCCGCGATCATCGCCCGGAGCATGTCCAGGCCGCTGCGTCGACCGACCTGGGCGGCGTTGACCGACGGGTCCGCCCAGGTGAAGGTACGGCTGCGCACTGGTTCCTGCGTCTGCGTCATGGACGCAGCCTGGCAGCCAGTTGCTGAGTCTGTCAACGAGATCTAGCCTGGTCCGATGCGACCCGCGGCTCTGGACTGGTCAGTGGAGAACTGCACCATCGCCCGCGCGATGGAGGTCCTCGGTGAGCGGTGGACGCTGGTGGTCCTCCGCGAGGTGTTCACCGGCGTACGCCGCTTCGACGACATGCGCGTACGCACCGGCATTCCGCGCCAGGTGCTGACCAACCGCCTCGCGAGCCTGGTGGAGCAGGGCGTGCTGAGTCGCGAGCCGTACCGGGAGCCCGGCAGTCGGCTGCGCCACGAGTACCGGCTCACGGAGAAGGGCCTGGACCTGTGGCCGGTGCTGGTCGCCGTCCTCGGTTGGGGCGACCGGTACCTCGCCGACGCGGAGGGCCCGCCGCTCAGTGTCAGGCACCGCGACTGCGGCGCCGAGGTGCGCGCCGAACTGCGCTGCGCCGACGGGCACGACGTGGGCCGGCCACGGGACGTGGTGCCCAGTCCGGGTCCCGGCGCCCGTCGCCGTACCCCCTGACCCGTCGCCCGCCGCGGCCCTGCCGCCCATCGCCCGCCGAACCCTGACGTCCGGCGCCCGTCGCGCGGCGCCAGTGCCGTCCCGGCGCGCGGTGCACCCGACGCCCGGCGCGGGAAGACATCGATGATCGTGCGCACCAAAAGTCTGTCGAATGTCGGTGGGGTGTGACGGTGGCTGTTCGCCAGCGTGTCGGGGGTGTTGCGGCCGTGCGACCAACCGGGATCGGCGAATCCGGGTGAATCCAAGCCTTGTTAATGATCTTAAGTATGTGAATACTTCAGTCTCATCCGGCCAGTTTCCCCAGATCGGCCGGGTTGCCCTCGGGTCAGCTACCCCCGGCAGACCCGCTCCCCCGCCCAGGAGGTTTGTTACATGCGACCCACGAGGTCCTCATTCCGCGTTGCGGCCACAGTCGCCGTTTCCGGAACCCTGGTCGTCGGCTCGCTCATCGGCGCGCCCGCCCAGGCCGCTCCTGCCGCGTCGCCCGACGCCGCCGCCGCGATCTCCGCGGAACTCGGCGACCGCTCCGCCGGCTCGTACATCGACGCCAGCGGCAAATCCGTCGTCACAGTGACCGACGCGGCCGCCGCCAGCAAGGCGAGCAAGGCCGGCGCCGTCGTCCGCTACGTCACCCGCGGCGCCGCCGAGCTCAACCGGGCCACGGCCGAGCTGGAGCGCTCCGCCAAGATCCCGGGCACCGCCTGGTGGAGTGACCCGGTCACCAACCAGGTCGTCGTCTCCGTCGACAGCACCGTCACCGGTGCCAAGCTGGAGCGGGTCAAGGCCGCCGCCGCGCGGGCCAACGGCGCGGTCCGGGTCGAGGCCGAGGCCGGCGTGCTGAGCACCCGGATCTCCGGCGGTCAGGCCATCTACGCCGGCGGGGGCGGGCGTTGCTCGCTCGGCTTCAACGTGCGCAGTGGCAGCACCTACTCCTTCCTGACGGCCGGGCACTGCACCAACATCTCGGCCAGCTGGTACTCGAACTCCGCCCAGACCTCGCTGCTCGGTACCCGTACCGGCACCAGCTTCCCGGGTAACGACTATGGCATCGTGCGGCACAACAACTCGGCCAACGCCGCCGGCAACGTCTCCCTCTACAACGGCAGCTTCCGGGACATCACCGGTTCCGGCAACGCCTCCGTCGGCCAGTCGGTGCAGCGCTCCGGCAGCACCACCGGCCTGCGCAGCGGCACTGTGAACGCGACCAACGCCACGGTGAACTACGCCGAGGGCTCGGTCTCCGGTCTGATCCGCACCAACGTCTGCGCCGAGCCGGGCGACAGCGGCGGCTCGCTCTTCGCGGGCGGCACCGCCCTGGGTCTGACCTCCGGTGGTAGCGGCAACTGCCGCACCGGCGGCACGACCTTCTTCCAGCCGGTCACCGAGGCGCTCAGCCGCTACGGCGTCAGCGTCTTCTGATCCACGCACCGCTAGCGGGCCGCCGGAACACTCCGGCGGCCCGCGTCGCGTTGACGGCCACCGAACCCCGCCGACAGCGGGCGAACGCGACGGCGCTCAGCCGGCCCCGGACAGTCGCGGCCGCCGCCGGGAGACCAGCACAGCGGCCAGCGGTACGCCCGCCTCGGCCGCCGCCGCCAGCCGCTCCGTCAGCCCGATCCACGCCCCGTCGGTGAAGAACTCGACGGCGAACCAGCCGACCAGCCCGAGGAGGACCACCGCCGCCGCGAGCGCCACCCGGCGTGCGGGAGCCGGCGGGTGGCGGCGCTCCCGGTCGAGCGACCGCGCCGCTCGACGGGGCACCGCCAGGGCCGGCCAGACGGCCAACGCCCCGAAGGCCACCCCGGCGGCCACGGCATGCGTCGTCGAGTCACCGTCCGGGCTCTGCGGGAACGCGACCAGCACCAGGGTCGCCAGCCCACCCAGCGCCAGCAGCGCTCGGCCCGTCGGCGCGGCGCTGACCAGGCCGAGCGCGGTCGTCAGGTGACAGAGGCCCAGGCCGGCCAACCCGATCGTCATGATCCAGCGATGGTCCGCGCCCGCGGCGGCAAGCGCGCTGATGGTCTGCCGCACCGGGTCGAATCCGTCGGACTGGGCGGCCTGCGCCAGTGTCCAGCCGCCGACGAGGAAGAGCGGTGCGCCAGCGGCCGACAGCAGGGCCCAACGGGGAACGGCGGACATCGGGCGATCGTAGCGGTCCGACCGGCACAGTTCCCGGGCCGCGCGCCAGGGCCGACGCGCGGACGCCGGAGCAGCCGGGGACGACAAGGCCAGATCAGGCGGGGCGACGACTCGTCACAGCCGGTCGGGTCGCCCGGGGGTGGGCCCGCTCGGTGGTCCGAGAGGATCCGGGGGTACGACGCCGATGGTCGGCAGGTCCGGGCCGACGCGTACGGTGCCGCCGGTCGACCAGGCGAGGTGCGCCCGCCGGGCGGAGAGGATCGCCAGCAGCGGCCAGAGGGAGACCGCCACCGCCGTCACCCGCTCGGCCAGCCCGGTGCGGGACCCGCTGGTCACCTCGAACGCGCACCAGCCGAAGAGCGCGAGCAGCACGAGCGTGGCGCTCAGCCCCACCGCCCGGCGGAACGCCCAGGGCGGTTCCGGTCGGGTGGGGTGCTCGGTGTCGTGGCCACGCGGCAGCCGCAGCGCCGAGCCGGCCGGCCAGAGCACCAGGGCGAGGACGGCCACCGTCGCCGCGATGCCATGGCTGAGCGAGCCACCGACCGGCGGCCGGGGAAAGGCGACAAGCGCGATGGTGGCCACACCACCGATCGCGAGCAGGAAGCGACTGGGCAGCCCGGCCGCGTGCAGGACGGCGGCGACCGACAGGTAGCAGCAGCCGAGCAGCACCAGAGCCACCACCATGATCCAGGCGTCGGTGGCGTCCTGTCCTGCCAGCTCGCTGATGGTGTCCCGGACCGGGTCGTACCCGACGGGCTGCCGGGCCTCCGCCACCGTCCAACCGGCCACCAGCAGCACAGGCGCCGTCGCCGCCGTGGCGACGGCCCAGTTCGGTACGGGCCGCATTTCGCCACGTTAACCGGCGAGATGGCCGGTTGAGTCGGGTTCGCCCAGCGCGGTCGACCTGACGGGTGCCCGGAGGCGGGGCGGCCACCCCTGACAGAATGCGGAGGCACACCGCACCGCAGATGAGGAGTTGCCAGCCGTGATCCGTACCCACAATGCCGGAAGCCTGCGCGCCGCGGACGCCGGCTCGACGGTGACGCTCGCCGGCTGGGTGGCCCGCCGCCGCGACCACGGCGGGGTCATCTTCGTCGACCTGCGCGACGGTTCCGGTGTAGTCCAGGTGGTGTTCCGCGAGGAAGATGCGCACGCGCTGCGCAACGAGTTCTGCGTGAAGGTCGTCGGCGAGGTGACCCGCCGCCCGGCCGGCAACGAGAACCCGGAGCTGCCCACCGGCGAGGTCGAGGTGACAGTCGTCGAGCTGGAGGTGCTCTCCGAGGCGGCGCCGCTGCCGCTGCCGGTGGACGACCAGATCGAGGCCGGCGACGACATCCGACTCCGGTACCGCTACCTGGACCTGCGCCGCAGCGGCCCGGCGAACGCGCTGCGGCTGCGCTCGCGCGCCAGCCAGCTCGCCCGGGGTGTGCTGCACGAGCGGGACTTCCTGGAGATCGAGACGCCGACGCTGACCCGCTCGACGCCGGAGGGCGCCCGCGACTTCCTGGTGCCGGTGCGGCTTCAGCCCGGCAGCTGGTACGCGCTGCCGCAGTCGCCGCAGCTGTTCAAGCAGCTGCTGATGGTCGGCGGCATGGAGCGGTACTACCAGATCGCGCGCTGCTACCGCGACGAGGACTTCCGCGCCGACCGGCAGCCGGAGTTCACCCAGCTCGACATCGAGATGTCGTTCGTCACCGAGGACGACGTGATCGACCTCGGCGAGGCAATCGTCTCGACGCTGTGGAAGGACCTGGCCGGGCACGAGATCACCCGACCGATCCCGCGGATCACCTGGCACGACGCGATGGCCCGGTACGGCTCGGACAAGCCGGACCTGCGCTACGGCGTCGAGCTGACCGAGCTGACCGAGTACCTGCGCGGCACCGAGTTCCGCGTCTTCGCCGGGGCGATCGACGCGGGCGGCTACGTCGGCGCGGTGGTGATGCCGGGTGGCGCGGCGCAGAGCCGCAAGGAGCTGGACGGCTGGCAGGACTGGGCGAAGGCGCGTGGCGCCCGCGGCCTGGCGTACGTGGTGCTGGACGCCGAGACCGGCGAGGCGCGCGGCCCGGTGGCGAAGAACCTCTCCGCCGAGCACCTGGGTGGGCTCGCCGACGCGGTCGGCGCCAAGCCGGGTGACGCGGTCTTCTTCGCCGCGAGCGCCACCACCAGGGAGGCGCAGGAGCTGCTCGGGGCGGCCCGCGTCGAGATCGCCAAGCGGTCCGGCCTGATCGACGAGAGCGCCTGGGCGTTCTGCTGGGTGGTCGACGCGCCGATGTTCGAGCGCACGGACGAGGGCGGTTGGACGGCCGTGCACCACCCGTTCACCTCGCCGAACGCCGACTGGGTCGACCGGTTCGAGGAGGCTCCGGACCGGGCCCTGGCCTACGCGTACGACATCGTCTGCAACGGCAACGAGATCGGCGGCGGGTCGATCCGTATCCACCGGGGTGACGTGCAGAAGCGGGTCTTCGACCTGCTCGGCATCACTCCCGAGGAGGCGCAGGACAAGTTCGGCTTCCTGCTGGAGGCGTTCAAGTACGGCGCCCCGCCGCACGGCGGCATCGCCTTCGGCTGGGACCGGGTCTGCATGCTGCTCGCCGGTGCCGACTCCATCCGTGAGGTCATCGCCTTCCCGAAGACCCGGGGTGGCTTCGACCCGCTGACCAGTGCCCCCACCCCGATCACCGCCCAGCAGCGCACCGAGGCCGGCATCGACGCCAAGCCCAAGCCCGCCGCAACGGCTCACACGGGCACGGCCGGCCCCGCAGCCCCGGTAGCAGACCCCGTCTGATTCCCACCACCTCCCGCCCGTTGCTTGGTTGATCAAGAGGTTTGCGTCATCATCGCCCCGCGAGATGACGCAAACCTCTTGATCGTCGGTGGGGGAGTGGGCTGGGATGCGGGTGCTTGTTGTCGGGGGTAGCGGCTTACTCGGGCGGTCGGTTTGTCGGCGGGGCCTCGGCGCCGGGTGGTCGGTTGTCGGGACGTTCCACTCCGGTGAGATCGCCGTGCCGGGAGTTGCGGCACGGCGACTGGACGTGACCGACCGGTCCGCCGTGCGCGCGCTGGTCGCCGAGGTGCGGCCGGACGCCGTGGTCGGGACCCCCTATCGGTACGGGGACTGGGCGGTCACCGCCGACGGGGCAGCACACGTGGCGCTCGCCGCCGCCGAGGTGGGTGCCCGGCTGGTGCACGTGTCCAGCGACGCGCTGCACGCCGGACGACCCGTGCCGTACGCCGACGACGAACCACCCACGCCGGTGCACGCGTACGGCGCCGCGAAGGCCGCGGCCGAGACCGCCGTGCGGGCGATCGACCCGGGCGCGGCGCTGGTGCGGACCTCCCTGATCGTGGGGGAGGGCAGCAAGCAGATCCAGCTCTGCCGGGACGCGCTCGCCGGCCGGGCCACCCTGTTCAGCGACGAACTGCGCTGCCCGATCGACGTCACCGACCTGGCCGAGGCCGTGCTGGAGCTGGTCGCCTCGACGTACGCCGGTCTGCTGAACGTGGCCGGCCCGGACGCGGTCAGCCGGGCGGAGCTGGGTCTGCTGGTCGCCGAGCGGTACGGCCTGGACGCGACCGGGTTGAAGACCACCACCAGCGCCGCGACCGGACTGGTCCGCCCTCTGGACGTACGCCTCGACTCCGCGCGCGCCGCCGCCCTGCTGCGGACGCGACTGCGCGGGGTACGCGAACTCCTCGCCGGCTGACAGGCACACTTTCTGTGCAGAATACTTGTGCATAGAAAGTGTGCAGAGATACTCTGCGGTCATGGCGAACGACGAAGACGCTCAGCGGGCGGCGCTACGCGAGGTCCGCATCGACAAGCGGCAGGTCCGGGTGCTGGCGCATCCGCTACGAATGCGGCTGGTTGGCGCCCTGCGTGTGAAGGGGCCCGCCACCGCCACCACCCTCGCCGAACTGCTCGGCACAAACACCGGCGCGACCAGCTACCACCTGCGTCAACTCGCCGAGGTCGGGCTCGTCATCGAGGATCCCGACCGAGGCACCGGGCGGCAACGTTGGTGGCAGGCGGCGCACGACGTCACCAACTGGGAGCCGAGCGACTTCGATGACGACCCCGACGCCCGGGCCGCGATCGAGTGGATCCAGGGCGACCAGGTGCGTCTCCTCGTCGAGACCGCCGACCGCTGGTTCGCCACCCAGCACGAGTGGTCACCCGCCTGGCGGGACGGCTTCGGCATGGGCGACATCTTCATGACCATCCCGCCCGCCAGACTGGAGGAGCTCAAGGCGGAGGTGTGGCAGGTGCTGGAGCGCTACCACCGCGAGGCCCAGCCCGACGCCTCTACCGACCCAGAGGCCCGCCCGGTGCAGGTCTTCCTGGCCGCCTACCCGTTGCGCGAGGGCCTCCGGTGAGCGCGTTGACCGTACGCCAGGTTCGGCGTCGTTACCTCACGCTCTACGGCCTGCGCTGGCTGCCCACGGGTCTGATGATCCCGGTGATGATCCTGCTGATGCAGGAGCGCGGCCTGTCGTTGCCGCAGATCGGGCTGGTCGGCACGGCGCAGGGGCTGTTGGTGCTGGCGCTGGAGTTGCCCACCGGCGGGCTCGCCGACGCCCTCGGCCGCCGACCGGTGCTGCTCGCCGCCGGGGTGCTCAACCTCGCCTCGCTGGCGCTGTTCGCGGTGGCCGACTCGTTCTGGCTGTTCTTCGTGGTCTGGGCTCTGCAGGGCATCTGTCGGGCGTTGGACAGCGGCCCGTTGGAGTCCTGGTACGTCGACGCCACCCTGGCCGTCGACCCGGAGGCCGAGTACGAGCGCGGCCTCGGCTACGCCGGCACCGTTGTCGGCGGGGCCATCGGCGGTGGCGCGCTGCTCAGCGGTGGCCTCATCGCGCTCGGCCCGATCGGGCCAGTCAGTGCGCTCACCGTGCCCGTGCTGGCCGCCATCGTCGCGCAGGTGGCTGCGCTCGTCGCGCTGGTCGTGCTGCTGGTCGAGGAGCGGCCGGCCACCGGGTTCGCGGCGCTGCGGGCCTCGGTGGTCCAGGCGCCCCGGATGATCGGCCAGGCCGTCGGGCTGCTGCGTCGCTCCCGGGTGCTGCTGGCGTTGGTGGCCGTCGAGCTGTTCTGGGGCTTCGGCATGGTCACCTTCGAGTCGCTGCTGCCGGTCAGACTCGCCGAGGTGATCGGCGACCCGGAACGTGCCGCGGTGCTGCTCGGGCCGGCGAACTCGGCTGCCTGGCTCGCCTCGGCCGCCGGCGCGGCACTGACTCCACTGCTGCTGCGCTGGTTCGGCGCCGCGCCGGGTGCGGCCCTGCTGCGCGTCCTGCAGGGCGTGACGGTGGTCGGGATGGGGTTGTTCGCCGGGCCGGTCGGCGTGCTGGTGGCCTACCTGGCCTGCTACGCCGTGCACGGCGCGTCCAACCCGTTGCACAGTGGGCTGCTGCACCGGCAGGTCGACGGCCCGTACCGGACCAGCGTGCTCTCGCTGAACTCGATGATGGCGGCACCGGCCGGTGCGCTCGGCGGGGTGGTGCTCACCGCGCTCGCCGCCAGCACCAGCGTCAGCACCGCGATGGTGGTCGGCGGTGTGGTGCTGGCCGTCGCCGCACCGCTCTACCTGCCCGCCTGGCTGGCCGGCCGTCGGGCCGTCCCGGCCGTCGAGCCGACACCGGTCCCGGTACCCGCCGCTGACCGCTGACGAGGAGGGCCGCTCTCAGGCGAGGCGGATCGAGCTGAGCGGAAGGGTGTTGGTGTACCCGAGTCGACGGTAGAGCCGCGCCGCACCGACGTTGTGCGTGTAGACGCCGAGCCCCACCATGTCGTGGCGCGCCAGCAGCGCCCGGGTCATCCCCGCGGTCAGGGCCGCGCCCAGCCCCCGACCTCGTTGGTCGGGGGCGACGGTCAGGCCGGCGAGGAAGCCGATGTCACCCTGGCTGCGGTCCGCGCCGCACGCCACCAACCGGTCACCGGCCCGGATGCCGTACCAGTCCACCACCCGCGGGTCGCCCGGTCGGGAGGTGCTGCTGGGGAACGACTCCTCCACCAGCGCCGCCAGCGCCGGCTGGTCTGCGTCGGTGAGGCGTACCACCGGCTGCTCGTCCGGCTGCGTCGGCGGCGGCGCATCGGTCCAGTCGAAGTCCCAGTCGCTGTGCTCGGCCACCGCCAGCCGGTCGGCCAGCCGACCGCGATCCTGTCGAGGCAGGTGCAGCCGCTGTCCGGGCTGGAGCATCCCGTCGGCGACGAGCGCGACACAGATCTCCAGCGCCGCCTCGGCCGGGCCGATCGCGCAGCCGGCCGGGCCGTACTCCGGCGGGACCAGCCACAGCACCGCGCCATCACGCCGGTACGCGTGCGCCGGCACGGCTCGCCCGAGCGCGTGCCGGGCGAACGGGTGATGCCCGACGGCGGCCAGGATGGCGCTCCGGTCCTGGAGCACCTGGTCGTCGATGATCATGCTTCCAGCCTAGAGCCGGGGGTCGAACGCCCTCGCCGGGCCGTCCCGGCATGGCCATCTCCACCGTGGAGATTGGCGAGTCGACCGATTGGGTACATCACGCGCCGACCTACTGGGAACCCCCACCGGAGGACCGACATGCTCGCCATTCTCGCGGCCATCGTCTTTGGCTTTGCCCTGCTGCTCGACCTGCTCGACACCAACTTCGGCGCACCCGACCTGTTCAACTGGAACACCCTCGTACTCATCGGGTTGCTCCTCCTCTCGCTCTACCTGGCCGGCGTGGGCAGCGGCCCGCGCGGCGGCGGCGGCGGTGGCGGCGGCCGTTGGTACCGGGGCCGTCGCCCCGGGCGTGGCTGACCGGAACCGATCACCGGTGGCGGGCCCGCGGCGCGATTCCGGCGTCGTGGGCCCGGCCCGGTACTGTCTTCGTGATGGAGTCCGACGCCCTCTTCTCCCTCGGTGAACCCGCCGGGTCGCGCAGCGCGCCCGACGGTCCCGCCGGTGTCGACGGCTTCACCGCGGTGGCCGACGATTCGCCCCTGCCCGTCCGGATGCGCCCGGTGACCCTCGACGAGCTGGTCGGGCAGGAGCACCTGCTCGCTCCCGGCGCACCCCTGCGGCAACTGGTCTCCGGCGGGGCTCCGCTGTCGGTGATCCTCTGGGGCCCGCCGGGCAGCGGCAAGACCACCATCGCGCACCTGGTGGCCGGGGCGACCGACCGCCGCTTCGTCGCCATGTCGGCGCTCTCCGCCGGTGTGAAGGACGTCCGGGCGGTGATCGAGGCGGCGCGCCGCCAGCGCCGTTCCGGCGGCCCGCAGACAGTGCTCTTCATCGACGAGGTGCACCGGTTCAGCAAGACCCAACAGGACTCCCTGCTCGCCGCCGTCGAGGACCGCACCGTCACCCTGCTGGCGGCGACCACCGAGAACCCGTACTTCTCGGTCATCTCACCGCTGCTGTCGCGGTGCGTGCTGCTCACCCTGCAACCGTTGGACGACGAGGCGGTGCGGGGCCTGCTGCGCCGCGCGGTCGCCGACAAGCGTGGCCTGGACGGCGCACTGGCCCTGACCAGCGAGGCCGAGGATCACCTGGTCCGGCTGGCCGCCGGTGACGTTCGTAAGGCACTCACCGCCCTGGAGGCGGCGGCGGCCTCCGCCACGGCCCTCGGGGGCGGGCGGATCGACCTCGCCACCGCCGAGCAGGCGGTCGACGTGGCGGCGGTGCGCTACGACCGCGACGGCGACGCCCACTACGACGTGGTCAGCGCCTTCATCAAGAGCATGCGCGGCTCGGACGTGGACGCGGCGGTGCACTGGCTGGCCCGCATGCTGGTCGCCGGTGAGGACGCCCGGTTCATCGCCCGTCGTCTGGTCATCTTCGCCAGCGAGGACGTGGGCATGGCCGATCCCGGGGCGCTGAGCGTGGCGACCGCCGCCGCGCACGCGGTCGAGTACGTCGGGCTGCCCGAAGCGCAGCTCAACCTCGCCCAGGCGGTGATCCACCTGGCCACCGCGCCCAAGTCGAACTCGGCCACCACCGCCATCGGCGCCGCTGTCGCCGACGTCCGGGCCGGTCGCGGTGGCCCGGTGCCGCGAGGGCTGCGCGACGCGCACTACGCCGGCGCCCGGGGCTTGGGCCACGGGACCGGCTACCGCTACCCGCACGACGACCAACGCGGCGTGGTCACCCAGCAGTACGTCCCGGACGACCTGGTGGGCACCGACTACTACCAGCCCAGCCCGCACGGCGCGGAGCGGTCGGTGGCCAGCCGACTGCCGCTGCTGCGCCGGATCGTGCGTGGTCTGCCGGCCCCGGCCGCCCGCCCGGAGACGCGGACAGCCGAGCCGTCCGTAACGGCGCAGACCGCGCCAGCGCTATCCCCGGGGGCCGCCCGTCCGACGACGGGCACGGGTGCCCCCGGCACGATGCAGGACAGCGGCACCGACGCCGCGGGAGAGGGTCAACAGTGAGATCGCGTGGTGGGGACCGCCCGGACGAGGGCCCGGACGAGCGGCGCGATCCCCGCGCCAAGACCCGCCGTTGGGGTCGCGGCCGGCCGGTTGAGCCCGAGCCGGAGGAGCCGGTAGCCGGCGAGGAGTTCGGCTGGATCGACGACCTGCGCTCGGCGAAGCAGCAACGCACCGAGCTGGGCCCGGACGGCGCACCGGCGGAGCCGAACCGGCCCCGTGGAGGCATGCCGCCGGCAGACCCGGCCGGACCGCCGGCACAACCCACCCCGCGTACGCCGGCAGAGCCGGCCGGTGCGCGCGGCAGCGGGCCGGAGTCCGCGGCGCCGCCGGCGCCGCGCCAGACCGAATCGGGCGCCACCGCCGCCCGTCGACCGGTCGACGGCCCCTGGCCCGGTGAGACGCCGCCAGCGGGTCGTCGCCCGGATGACCGGCCACCCGCCGCCGGCCCCCGCGCGCCGGGGCCACCGCCCCCCGCTAGGAAAAGGCCGCGGTCA